>JBAXRC010000204.1:0-4914 GCA_037131415.1 bacterium
GCGATAGTTGATATTGCCCGGCTCGCGCTGGATGCGGGCCTTGTTTTCCTGGATGAGGATGGTGATATCGTTCTTGTCCACCACGGCCTTGGATTCCCGCGCCAGGACGTCGGCCTCGGTCTTGTCCTTCATCATGTCGGTGAACTTGGTGCCCTTGGTCCCGACTTTTTCCCAGCCGTCCTTCGACATGCTGTCGATGGCCATGGCGTCCTTCAGGTGCTTGAGGGCGGCGGTGTCGTTGGGTTTCAGTTCGCAGAGTGTTTCGAAGCACTTGCGACCCATGCGGGGCTGGTCGTTGGCCATGTACAATTTCCCCAGGTGCTCCAGGAGGTCGGTGTCATGCGGAAAGTGTTCCAGGGCGATGGCCAGGGTCTGGATGGCGATCTCGGGTTCCCCGGCCGCCTCGGCGGCCTTTTCCAGGAGCTTGATGTGGCTGAGGTTCAGGGGGTCGTGGCGGAGAAGTTTCTCGACGGCCTCGATCGCCTGCATCGGCTTGGTCTTGATCATGGTCTGGACCTTGAGCGCGGTGGAGTAGCCGGTCAGGGTGGAGATGAGGTGGGCGACTTTTCCGCCACCCGACGCCTTGAATTTCTTGATTTGGGCGGACCGGAGGAATTTGCGGGCCTGAAGGAGGCGGGGCTCCAGTTCCAGGCAGGCCGTCATCATGTCAATTGAGTAGTCCAGGTTTCCTCGTTCCATTGCCACGAAGCCGCGGTTGAACATTTCCCTGGTCTTTTGCGGTACTTGTTCCAGAGTTACTTCAGCCATAGTTCTTTCCCTGCCCGGTATCTTGTGAGGATTCTTGTCTGCTCGCTTGACATACTCTTGTCGCATATATCAAAGTCCCCCCTTCACGGCTATAAAAAACACATGAATCCGTTCTCATATCAGGGGTGGTCCGGATTGATCCTGGCAGTTGTTCTGCTCGGATCGGCCGGCACGGCGGAGGCAGTGGTATTCCGCGGGTTGGGGCTTAACGAGGTGATGGCTTCGTACGGGTTCGGTCCGCCCGCCGAGTACGGGAAGAGCGCCGTGTACCGGAGCCGCACGGCCACGGTTATTTTTGAGGCGTCAAGCCGGCGTGTTGTGGTCAATGGCCTGTCGGTCTACCTGAACCGCAGCGTCATGAAGGGGGCGGGGAACTGGGTCATCAGCCCCGTGGACGCCGTGGATACCATCGGGGCGATACTGCTGCCCTCCCGCGCCCTGCGCAAGGCCTCCTCGTTCCTGGTGGTGCTGGATCCCGGGCATGGCGGGACGGATCCGGGCGCCAGCAACGGTCAGAACCGCGAGGAAAAGAAATACACACTGGACATTGCCAAGCGGGTGCGCCTCCGGTTGAGGCAGAGCCAGGTGAATGTCGTCATGACCCGGGACCGCGACGTGTCGATGGGCCTGGACGAGCGATGCTGGCGCACGGACAAGTGCGGGGGGGACGTGTTTGTCGCCATCCACCTGAATGCCTCCCGGAATCATGCGACGTCCGGGATTGAGACCTACATCGTTCCCGCCCCCGGCTACCCGACCACGGCGGAAGCGGAGCATCATCTCCCCGGTTCCGGCGCCAGGAACTGCCCCGGCAACCGGTTCGATGGTGCCAATGCCGTGCTCGCCCAGTATCTCCACAAGGGGCTGATCGCCCACACGGGGGCACTGGACCGGGGAATCCGCCGCGCCCGGTTCTATGTGATCCGGAATGCCAGCTGTCCCGGCGCCCTGGTGGAATGCGGGTTCCTTTCCAACAGCAAGGAAGTGGCGAAGATGGACGACGCCTCCTATCGTGACCGGGTCGCCGAGGGAATCACCCGCGGCCTCCTGACCTACCTCAACCGGGTCCGCCTCCAGCACCTTCCGCCCGTGCTGAACCTGTGAAAGGAAATCTTCCTTCCACGGTTTCTTGACATGAGGGAGGGGGGGGGATATGGTTTCGCGGATATTTTCATTTTTGAAGGAGAATAAGCGTGATTCGTGCAAAAGTCATAGGCGCAGGCGGGTATGGCGGCGTGGGTATTGTGGAGCTTTTGTTGGGCCATCCCGGGGTTGAAATCGCGTGCCTCGTGAGTGCCACGGATACCGGGATGCCGGTCAGCAAATTGTATCCCCACCTGACAGGCTTCTGCGACCTGCCCATCCTGGAGCCCGGGGATCCCGCGGCGCAGGTGAAGGTGGATGTCGTCTTCACGTCGACCCCGGATGCGGTGGGGATGAAGTATGCCTCCGAGATTCTCGCTTCCGGCGCCAAGCTGGTGGATTACAGCGGGGATTTCCGGTTCAACACCCCTGCCGCCTATGCGGAATATGCCACCCGGATCGGGCTTGATCCCAAGCATGCCGCGCCGGACCTGCTGCCGGAGGCCGTGTACGGCCTGGCCGAACTCCACCGGGCTGAAATCAATGCAAACCGGCGGATCGTCGGGAATCCCGGCTGTTTTGCCGTGAGCTGCATCCTGGGGCTTTCCCCGGCGGTGAAGCACCACCTGGTGGATCCGTTCAGTGTCATCTGCGACTGCAAGAGCGGAGTGTCGGGCGCGGGCAAGAAGCCGAATGCGGCGTTCCACTACCCGGCGCGCTATGAGAATATGAACGCCTACAAGCTGGCCGGACACCAGCACGTCTGCGAAATTGAACGAGAGCTCAGCCTCCAGGCGGGGCAGGAGGTCCGCGTCACCTTCACCGCCCAGGTGGTGCCGGTCTGCCGCGGCATCATGTCCTGCCTCTACGGGCAGCTGACGAAGGATGTCAAGGCGGCGGAGGTGGTGGCGCTCTACCGTGAATTCTACAAGGACAGCGCCTTCGTGCGGGTTTTCGACCGGTCTGCCGCGATCGGGACTATCCATGTGCGCGGGACGAATTTCTGCAACCTGGTGGTGGATGTGGATGAGCGCACGCGCAAGCTGCGGGTGATCTCGCACATCGACAACCTGATGAAGGGGCAGGCGGGTTCCGCCCTGCAGAACATGAACCTCCTGTTCGGGCTTCCGGAAACAACGGGCCTGATGCGGGTGGGCATGTATCCGTGACGGCTGATTTGGTGAAGAGGGTATCCTGCGGCTGGTGCCGCGGGCAGGGTTGAAATAACTAATTAAACAAGGGAATGACCATGGAAGACACAAAGACAATTATTGCGGATGATGTTGAAATTACCGGTTCGATCAAGTGCACGAGCGGCGTCAAGCTGGCGGGCAAGGTCAACGGTGACCTGGTTTGCGCCGGGGATGTCCTGGTGGAGAAGGGCGCGGCCGTCAAGGGCAACATCGCGGCCGCCTCGATCGTGGTGCAGGGAATGGTGAAGGGCAATATCGTCGCCAAGGAACGCATTGAACTCAAGGGTTCCGCGCGTGTCGCCGGCGACCTCAAGGCCAAGCGGCTGGTGGTCGAGGAGGGCGTGACCCTCGTCGGCAAGTCCGAGATCAGCTCGGTTGAATCCGCGTCCGGTGAGATTTCGGTCGAGATTGAGCCGGCGGCGACGACGGATGAGTCGGCCAAGACGGATGACGATCTTCTCAAGACCGGGCCGGTTTCGCGTCCCGTGATGGATCGCGCGCGCGCGGGCCAGTTGTTTGCCCGCAAATAAAAAGGGAGGCGCACAATGGCGGCTGTAAAACATGGATTGGGACGGGGACTGGGTGCTTTGATCCGGGATACGCCCGTGGAGGCGGTGCCGGTGACCGCGCCGGCCGGTAGTGGCGGCCCTCTGATGGTGGACGTGAGCCGGATCACCCCGAGTCCCTTCCAGCAGCGCCGGGTTTTCTCCAAGGAACAACAGGATGAGCTCGTGGCCTCGATCCGCGAGCATGGCATCCTGGAGCCCCCCCTGGTCCGAAAGGTCGAGGAGGGGTATGAACTGATCGCCGGTGAGCGACGGTGGCGTGCCGCGCGCGAAGCCGGCCTGAAGCAGATGCCGGTGATTCTCCGGGTGGCCTCCGACCGGGAGGCCATGGAGATCGGGCTGGTTGAAAACCTCCAGCGTGCCGACCTGAACGTGATCGAGGAGGCCGAGGGGTATCATGCCCTGGCGGAACAGTTCAGCCTGACCCAGGAGGAGATCTCGAAGAAGGTCGGCAAGGGGCGCGCCTCGGTGGCCAATGCCCTCCGGTTGCTCTCGCTGCCCAAGGAGGTCAAGAAGTTCATGGTCGAGGGGTTGGTCTCCGCCGGCCACGCCAAGGTGCTGCTGGGGCTGTCCACTGAACTCGAGCAGTGCCGTATGGCTGAGCGCGTCATCAAGGACGGACTGTCGGTGCGCGACCTGGAACGGATGATCCAGCACTCGCGGAAAGTGCCGCGGAAGAAGACGCCCGGGAAGGACGATATTCCCTCCAGCCACCTGGTATACCTGACCGATAAGCTTCATCAGCATTTCGGGACGAGCGTCCATGTCCAGCCCTGCCGGACGACGGCCAACGGCCGGAAGGTCAAGGGAAGTGTCGCGATTGATTTCTATACGAATGATGATCTGGACCGCATTCTCGATCTTCTCGGGCTGACGGAACGCGGATGAAGCGGCTTGTCCTCTCCGGACTTCTGCTCTGTTCGGCGTGTGGTCGGCAGGAGCCTGTTCCCGCCGCTGCCCCCCGCGAGGCGGCGTCTTATCCTCTCTCCGCCCTGAAGGGCGAAGACGCCCTGCGTGAAGCCTCCCTGTTTGTCGCCTTGGCCGGAAAGCCCGGACTACCCCCGGGCGGGCAGCGTGCCGCCTGGATCAAGGATCAGCTGGCGGGTATGGGGGTTCCCGCTGAGCTTGATGCGTTCCGGGATTCATCCCCCGGCGGGATCCAGGCCTTCACCAATGTGGTGGTCAAATTTCCAGGCAAGCAGCCCGGCGTGATCATTCTTGCCGCGCACCATGACTTGAAGACCGGCATTCCCTCGTTTGTCGGGGCCAATGATTCCGGTTCGGGGGTGGGGTTATTGCTGGCG
>JBAXRC010000205.1:0-4912 GCA_037131415.1 bacterium
TCAATCCTCTCCCCCAAGGGGAGAGGAAGGATGGGAACACGGAGAAATAGAAAACCGGAAAACTCGAAAATGACAGGGATCGAGATGTTCTGAAAATTCACGAATTCCCTGACAACTAACAACCAAGAACCTAACAACCGGCATCCTGTGGGACGCCATTGATTCAAAACTATGCACTGGCCGCTTAACAATCCCCTGTTCCGTCCCCCGGCTGAGGCCGACAGCCTCATCCTGCAAGTCGACCAGGGATGTCCCTATAACCGCTGCACCTTCTGCGGGATGTACAAGTCCGTCCCCTACCAGCGGCGGACTCTCGCTGAAGTCCGGAAACTGATCGCGGGGGAAGCCCGTGGCGCCCCTGATGCCCGCCGCATTTTCCTGGCCGATGGCGATGTCATGCGACGCCCCTTTGCCGAACTCCGGGAAATCCTGGTGATGCTGGGCACGCACTTCCCGGATCTCACCCGTGTCAACCTCTACGCCACCGGCAGCGCCATCCAGGCCAAGACCGGCGAGGAACTCCGCCAGTTGCGGGAACTGAAACTTCACACCCTCTACCTGGGCCTGGAAAGCGGCGATGAGGACACCCTCCGCGCCATGTGCAAGGGCGAGACCGCCGCCGAGATGGCCGCGGCCGGCCGCCTTGCCCAGGATTGCGGGCTGCGGATTTCGGTCATGATCCTGCTGGGACTCGGCGGCCAGGCCCGCCTCCGGGAACACGCCCTGGCGACTGCCGCCACCCTCAACCTGATGCAACCCCGCCTGCTCTCCGCCCTGCGGGTCGTGCCGATCCCCGGCACCACGCTTCATGCCGAGGTGGAATCCGGAAAATTCACCCTGATCACCGAACGCCAGGTGGTCGAGGAATTACGCCTGATCGTGCAGAACCTGGAATTGACGAACACCGTCTTCCGCGCCAACCACAGCTCCAACATCATTCCCCTGGAAGCCCGCCTGCCTCGTGACCGCCAACGCCTGCTCGCCCAGCTTGACTCCCTCCTGGCCTCAGGCCACCTGGATTCAAGAACACCCGGGGAGCTCCCCCTGTGGCTGTAAGGGAACACTCAATCCTCAATCCGTAACTTGATCTCATCCGAATTGGCCTTCAGCTCGGGGGCGTACATGGCGGAGGCTTTCGTTGGCAGGGCGCTGAACTGGCCGGGGATCTCCGCCCTCAGGCGATAGCTCACGCTGTTCTGGCCGCGGGCAAGTTGCCGCACGAAGAAGCAGACCCGCTCGTCGCGGAATTCAACGTAGGCGCCCATGTCATTTCCATTGTATCCGCTGCGGACCTCAACCGGCTCGAATCCCGCCGCCTTCATGTCCTCGAACATGACGTATTCATAGTCGTTCTTGCTGGCGATCTCCAGTTCCACCTCCACCAGGTCCCCGCTCTTGAGCGTGTCAAGGTTGGCCAGCTTCTTTCGCTCATATTTCTCCACCTTCTGGTCCAGGGCCTGCCCCCGCGACCCGGCGGCCTTGATGGTCTTGTTTACCGGAATGAGCTTGTAGATCGAGCGGTTGACCTTCACCTCGAGCCCTGCCCGGGTGATCGGATCCTCCAGCGTAAAGTTCGTCAGGTAGGCGTTGAAATAGACCGGTCCTTTCCCCTGCCGCCGCACTTCAACCAGATGCTTTCCGGTCGTCACATCGGTCCCCTCCAGGACCAGCTTGTTATCGAACGAGAACAGGTTCTCGGCCGTGATCCGGTTCTCCTTCATCCGTTTTCCATCCAGCAGGATCTGCACCGTCATATCGGGCTTGTCCTCGCCGCTGGCCTTCAGGTAATCGGCCATGGCCTCGATGCAGAGCGCCGTATCGCGGGTGGAAGTCCAATAGGTGGCATGCTTCCGGTTGTTGAGCAGGTACTTCACCAGCTCCGACGCCTCATCGCTCTTCGGCGCCGTCGCCGCCAGGAGCTTGAGGTAATAGGCATGGGCCTCGTTCTCGCTACCGTACCAGCACCACCAATAGCCTCCATTACCGAGATTGAGGTAGGCGGTCTGGTTTTCCGGATCCCGCACCAGGTATTGCCGGATGTTCGCCAGAAGCATGTCCCGCTTTTCCACCTGGCCGCTCTTGTGCAGCGACAGCCCGAACATCGCCTTGGCGTAGACCGACAGGTTGGTCCTCCCCTTGTACAGGTAGTCCCGCATATCGGCATTGTCCTTGCCCGCATCCACCAGCACCATCTGCACAAAGGCATCCAGGTCGTCGGCCTGGTCCTTCCAGTCCACCAGCGGCAGCTTCCACGTCGCGTTCTTCAGTTTGCGAAGCTCACCCGCCCGGTAATTCTGCAACCAGTCAGCCCCTCGCTCCAGTACACCCGGCACCAGTGCCACGCCATTCTCTTTGGCGATCTGGAGCCCATGCACCACGTACGCCGTGGTATGCGGCCAGGAATGCTCGCCCCAGCCGGAGAACCAGCCCCAGCCTCCATCGTCACATTGCATGGCGGTGAGCGCCTTCAGCCCCTGCTTGACCATGTCGGTCACGACCGCCTCATCGAACACCGGATTGCGAACCTCACCGGGATTGGGCGGATTATTCCGCTTCCACTGGGCCGCCCGCTCCTTGTCGTCGCCGATTTCCTGCGCATTCAGGTTGGTGCGCTTGTCCCGGATCGCCTTGAGATCCAGCCCCATGTTCTTGAGGGTCTTCTGCACCAGCACCGTCGGCAGGAACCGGTTCAAGGTCTGCTCGGTGCAGCCGTAGGGATAATCCACCAGGTAGGGCAGCGCATCCACCAGCGCCCCCGCCAGGGTCGGTGAATACCGCAGCTCCAGCCGCGACTGCTCGGGGCGCCGCTCGGCAGGTACAGTAAGGTTGATGTCCATCCGGTCACGGTCAGGGCGGATCACCCCGGACCAGGATTCGGTCTTGAGCATGCCATGCACATACACCGGGAACGTCATCTCCATGGCGTCGGACTCCTCGTCCGTCAGGGCTTTCATGCGGACCACCGCCTGCCCTTCCCTGACCACCTTCACCCGCCAGTCCACCCGCTGTTCTCCGCCCGCCGCGATTGTGACGCTCTGCTTGGCGAACTCAGGAATCCCCAGGCAGCCACCATCCACCTCCAGCACCGCCTGGACCGTCTTGTCGGTCTTCAGGTAATTATGGATGTTGGCCGAGAGCACGACCTCATCCTTCTGCACGAAGAACCGGGGCGCCTGCAACCGGAGCAGCACATTCTTGACCGTCACCACCTCGGCCACCCCCTCACCCACCTTGGTGCCATGCCCCATGGCCCAGGTACGGATCTTCCAGCCAGTCAGGTTTTCAGGCATCTTGAAACTGACTTCCGCCTCGCCATTCGAATCCGTCGTCACCGAGGAATTCCAGTAGGCCGTATCGGCAAACTCCTTGCGGACCGCAGGCTGCACCACGGCGCCAGTTTCCTCCCCGCCCGCCGCCGCCAGACCATCGGAAACGGATCCACTCGCCTCATCCTTCTCCATAGTCATAGCCGCCATCGGGGCAGCCTCGGTAAAATCCATTCTCATCGCCTTCTTTGCCACCATCTCGCGTCCGCGCCGCATCCCCCCCCCTCCGCTGAAACCACCTTCCAGCATCTCTCCGGGACGCCGTCCATTCTGATCGTCCACCACACCTTCGCCAAACACGCCCAGGTTCTCCATACCCAGCATGCGCGCGGGGGTAAGATTCGGGAACCACTTCTCAAGATTATTCTCCGTCTGGGGCTGGTGATGCCGCCGCCATTTCCAGAAGAAATCGCGGATCTCCGGAACGTTCGAGCCGCCGGAGATATAGTCCACCGACTTGTCGTAGACGCCCATCACCGTAGATCCGGCAAACGGTTTGCCAAAGAAATCCGTCAGCCGCACCCTGACCTTCGCCCGCTCGCCCGGCTTGTACTTTTCAGCCGACGGCAGCACCGCGACATTCAGCACCCGCTTCTCCGGCGGTACAATGATCTCACGGGTCTGGCTGTACAGTCGCCCATCGAACACCGTGATGGCCTCCACGAAGAAATTCGGCATATCCTTCTTCGACACCTCGATCTCCTCCACCGTGCTCTTGCCGGCCAGGCGCAGAATTTTCGGATTCAGGTAAACCCCGTTTGCGGGCCGAACAAACAGCACGATCGTGGCGCCGGGATGATCGGAATTGATCATGAGACGAACCTTCTCGCCCGGCTGGTATTCGCGCTTATCGGGCACCAGTTCAAGCTCGCTGAACCGGAACCCCTTGCCATCGAATCCTTCGCCGCGCACCACAAAGACATAGCCGCCTTCAATCGTATGCCGCTTTGAGTCGGTGACGGAATAGGACAACCGTAACTGGCCGGCTTCCGAGGCCTTGATCTGCTCCCGGGCCAGTCCCTCGGCGTTCGTATCCAGATCCCACTTGCGGACCACCTTCTCAACCGGCTGGCCGCCCTTGTACATGACCCGGTAAAGCACCAGCCTGCCGCGCCCCTCCACCGGCTTGCCATCAAGGGTGCGTGCGGCGAAATCCGCCTTCACCACATCGCCGGGCCGGTAATGACCGCGATCCACCCAGGCATAGACCTTGAACGGCTTGCGGGCGACCAGCACCGAGCCCTGGCCGACAATCGTGCGACGCGATTCGTCCGTCACCTCCGCCGTGATCTCGTACTTGTGGTCGGTGTCGCCATGCATCTCGGCCACCAGCTTGGTGTCGATGGGCACTTTCACGATTCCATCCTCCCCGATGGGGACATCCAGCTCGGCGATCAGTTCGGGCGGATTGGATGGCGCCGGCCACCACGACCAGCGGGGGCAGAAGCAACCCCAGTCGCGCCAGCCGGAATACCAGGGATAGTCGTACGAATACCACCAGTAGCCGGGACCATAGAACCAGTCCCAGGGCATGGGCGGGTACCAATTGGCGCTGTAATCGCTGCGCGTCACCTTGACCTTCACCC
>JBAXRC010000206.1:0-4898 GCA_037131415.1 bacterium
CGATGGCATCCTGGGCGGCGTTGAATTGCGGGCTTGAAATCCTAGCCAGGGCCATGGCGTCCCCTTCCGGGGTTGGGGGCACCGCGATGACATTTCCCACAACGCGGAACTTGGGAAGGGCCCCTGTGAATTCAACGACGCGGAGATAGCGCTGACGGGCATCCATCGTTTCCGCAGGGATGTAACTCCCGTTGATGGCTCCAACCCCAAGGGTAATCTTTTCAGAAAACCGGCCCCGGTTCCTGTCCAGTTTATTCAATTCATCAACCGCGCCGGGAATCGTCACGAAATAGCGTATCGAGCCCAATTCCCAAAGGCGGATCGGGTTCTTTTCGAGGGCCTTGAAAAGCGCCTCATAGTCGAGGGGCATCCGGGAAATGCTGATAGGGTCAAACAGGTCATATCCCTTGATTTCCAGCAGGGTGAGTCGCAGGTTGTTAAGCAGGCCGTTCTGGGGCGGAAGCAGCTTGACGCGACCCTCGGTCCGGTGTGCATCCAGGAATGCTGTCAGCGGGTTGGGTTGAAGCAAGGCCTTGTACTGGTGCTCGGTCACATAGGCCCTGTTGTTCATGGCGAGGTCGCCGAGAGACAGGGCGGCCAGCGCGCCAAAGAGGATGTAGGCCGTGAGACGTGAAGGTTCGGGGACTTGCTCTGCCTTTTTGCCCTTCTCCTTGTTTCCCTGCTTAGTGTCGGGGGTTCCCCGCTTCACGAGGAAGGCCACGAGTCCGGCGACCACTCCGCTGATGATCAGGACCTTGAGGCAGGCGGCGATGGCGTTGCCATAGGCAATGGTCGCGGCTCCCTCGAAACCCTCCTGCACGAGGTGCGCGATGAAGGCGGTTTTACCGGCTGAAGTGGCCAGGAAGATGACCAGGGCGATTGCGGCCATGCCGATGGAGGAATAGAGCAGGGCGGCGCGAAGCGCTGAGGAGCGGAGGGCTGAGGGCGGACGACAGACAACAGCCGGGGATGCGCGTTGCGCGCTGATCTCCGAGAAATGGCGCCAGACAAGGTCGAGCATGAGGGCAATGCCGAGGATGGTGAAGAGCGTGAAGGGACCGTTCCACTTGTCGGGGTTCCGGATGGCGCTCATGTAGGGGAGCGACCAGAACAGGTGGTACAGCGGGAAATATTTCCCCCACATAAGCATGAGGGAGAGAGCGCCGCCGATGAACACCATCAGGGAAAAGGCATGGGGGTGATCCAGGCTGTACGAGGGAGCCTGGTTTTCCGCGGGGTCGTTCCGGGTCTCGGGTTCTTTTGTCCTTCTGGTCCTGAACATGAAGATGAACAGTGCGACCAGCAGAATGCACGGTACGACACCGAGGTGCCAGCCGGTCATATTGAAATTCCGGAACCCCTGGCGGGTTGTCTCCCATCCCTCGCTCCGGCCCATCCGGCCCCAGTAGGGGTATTGTTCGGAGCGCATCGACATGCCGAAGTAGCTGCCCGAGACGATGTTCCATGTCTCGGCGGGAGGGATGCTCCACTGGGTAGCCCACGCGTAACGGGCTTCAGGCTGCTCTTCCATGCCCTGCTTCACGCCCGTGATCTGGGTGCCCACGATCGACAGGATGGTCTGCCACCCGAGCAGGGCGCTGAAGGCCACGACAAGCAGGATCCTGGATGAGAGTCCGGCGAGATGGCGCGGCGCCATGAGGCGGGACTTGTCGAGAGGAACCACGTGAGTCCAGAAGAGGATGAACCCCGCCGTGAGGGCGAGAAAGGCGCCCACATCGGGCACCTCGGAAATCCCCAGCCCGAGACACCCTCCGGCGAGGGCATAGGGAATCCAGCCCCGGGTCTGGCGGCCGCGCTCCATGAATCCGATTGCCAGGGCGGTGAAGGCAAGGCAGGAAGGGCGGACAGGAAGCCCGCTTAACGCGAACGTGTTGCACCACCCCGTGAGGATCAGGATGCCCGCCGCCAGGGCTGAGGGAAAACGGTTCATTCGGTATTGCCTGAACATCCAGTAGAAGGCGAGGCCGCACAGGGCCAGCAGGAATGCCTGTCCGAGGCGCCGCCATTCGTGGGGACCGAACAGGGCGTCACCAACCGTATAGGTGTTGAAGCCGAGGCGTTCCACGCCCATGCCGAAAAAGGTCTGATTGTCCCACAACCGGAGAAACGCCTGGGGCAACTGGAACGCCGGCATGAGCGAATATTCGATATTGCCGTCATTGAAAGCCAGCACCGCGTCCGGATTGGACAAGACGCTCCAGAAGGTGCTGGCGCTGAGGAGCGTGAAGGCCGCCAGAAGGGCGAGGGCCCAGCCTGATTTT
This sequence comes from bacterium, assembly GCA_037131415.1. Lineage (GTDB taxonomy): Bacteria > Verrucomicrobiota > Kiritimatiellia > CAIKKV01 > CAITUY01 > JAABPW01. The sequence continues at coordinate 2,283 of JBAXRC010000206.1, forward strand.
ACTTTCCAGGAGTTCGTCTGATTCATGATTTACCGTTTCTGCGCCACGATGCGCATATGATGTGAAAAAAGATCCAAGGGCGGAGCGCTGGTGATCCGATCGATAAAGTTAAAAAGAACTTCGAAGCGGTTGGAGAAGGAAGCGGGGTGTTGAGGGGCGGTGACCACCCGCTTGAACAGGCGGATATCAAACCCGTTGTCCTGAAGGAATTTGCGGGCGTCGTGATCGCCCCAAAGCCATTGATGATGGTAGCGTCCGATCGCCCTGGCGATCCATTCGCAGGCCGCCCATTTCCGCGGCAGGTAGGCGATGAAGAGGTATCCGCCCGGGACCAGAACGCGGCGCAGTTCCTTGATGATGGCGGGATGGAGTTCCCGGGGAATATGTTCAAGCACCCCGAACGCCATCACGGCCTTGAAGGTCTGGTCGGGAAACGGGATGGCGTCCTTGTAATGCTGGAAGGTGATCCCCGGGAAGGCTTTCTCCAAATAGGGCCAGAACATCTTTTGTTGACGGGAGACATCCTGATACAGGGTGGTGTCATAGGCGCACCCGTGGGAAGACGGGGTTTCCTGGGTGATATCGATCGAGTTCACCGCGCACCCGGCATAGGCAAAGGGCACGCCGGAGAGGCCGGAGCCCGAGCCGAAATCCAGGATACGATCCCCTTTCTCGAGAAAATTCAGAAAACAGGCCACCTCTTCCCCCCATTGACGAACTTGCCGGCGGGAGTGGAGTTGGGCTTCCACGGGGGCCAGGCCGGGGATGTCTTCGGGACGTTCCCGGCTGGCAGTCAAGACGCATTCATGGAACCGTTTGTAACAGGGAAGGAGATCCGGGGGATTCATATCGTTTCCCTTTGGTGAAATGTCGTCTTCATTACCGGGTGATTTGCCCGATAGTTCCGACCCGCTGACTGGTCATTCATAGCGGCTGATTGTTAGGGGAGCGGGGCGGGAATGTCAAGGCGGGGGATATATTCCCCCGCCGGCTTTGATCTTGAGCCGCTCCGTCCAACACGGTAACTTTCCGCCATGCCAATGCCCGTCAGCCTTGTGAATTGTCCCGACTATCAGGCGGTTCCTGATGCCATGGTCCGTCTCATGGCGGGGCTGGGCGGCATGCAGCGGTTTGTCAAACCCGGGCAGTCGGTGCTGATCAAGCCGAATCTCCTTTCCGACCACACGCCTGATGAGGCGGTGACCACCCATCCCGAAGTGGTGCGCGCCTTGATCCGGTTGGTGCGGGAGCAGGGGGCGAATCCCTGGGTTGCTGATAGTCCCGCCATCATTGCCGACTTGAAACGGGTCTGGGAGCGGACCGGGATGGAGGCGCTCTGTCGGGAGGAGGATGTCCCCTTGGTGAACCTGGAGAAAGCGGGATCAAGGCAGTTTGAGGAGAATGGCATTCATTTCACCCTCGCCCTGCCGGTGCTGGAGGCGGACGCGATCATCACGGTGCCGAAGGTGAAGACGCATGTCCTTACCGGCCTCACGGGGGCTGTGAAGAATCTCTATGGCACGGTCCCGGGACTCCAGAAAACCCGGTTTCACAAGCTGTATCCCTACCCGCAGGATTTCGCGCGTCTGCTGGTTGCGATTTACCGGCGGGTGCGACCGGTTCTCGCGGTGGCCGATGGGGTGGTGGGGATGGAGGGGAATGGGCCGTCAGCCGGGGCTCCGGTAAAGCTGGGTTTTCTGGGCGCTTCGGCGGATGCCCTTGCCCTGGATGTCGTCTTGTGCCGGACCCTGGGATTGGATCCGCGCAATGTGGCCCATCTGGATGCGGCCAGGCGCGCGGGGCTGGGCGGGGCGGATTGGTCGGACATAGCGGTTGAGGGGGATGCCATTGGAGCCTTGTTGGCGCGGGATTACAAACTGCCCAACACCGTGCCCATCCAGTATGTGCCGCGTTGGCTGATCGGGCTGGTCCAGCCGCTGATCTGGCACCGGCCCGCCTTCTCGACCGCCTGCGTGTACTGTGGAAAATGCGCCAAGGCGTGCCCGGCCGACGCCCTCCGGATGGAGCCCGGCAGGAGGCCGGTGCTGGACCCCGACAAGTGTATTGCCTGCTGCTGCTGTCAGGAGATGTGTCCGGAGCATGCCATTGAAATGCGACCCAGTCCGTTTTTCAGGTTTGCCCGGCAGTTCACGAAGGGACGCCGGTCATGAAGAGAAGGGGATAAGGGATCACATCATGAAATACAGGCTGAAACATCTTGTGGAATACGGGGCGTTGCGGACGGTGGGAGGGCTGGTCAACATCCTGCCGTACCGCGTGGCGCTGGCCCTGGCCTGGGGGGTGGCCTGGCTGGCCTTCCATCTGATCCGCACCCGCAGCCGGGAAGCGGAGCGGCGGATCCGGGAGGTGTTCGGGGACAAGTTCGGTTCCCGCGAGGTACGGCGGATCGCCTGGCTGTCGCTGAGGAACTTCCTGTTTACGGCGGTGGATATCATGCGCACGCCGTTTATCACCCGCGAGGCCCTGGCCCGGATTTCGGATTATGACGAGGCGCTGCGGATAATGGTGGCGCATCATGCGACAGGGAGGGGGGCGGTTTTTGCGCTGCCGCACATGGGCGCCTGGGAACTGCCGGGGCGCGCCGCCACCCTGCTG
>JBAXRC010000207.1:0-4879 GCA_037131415.1 bacterium
AACATTTTCGCGACCCGTGGCACAAGGCCACGGGGACGCCCCCCCCTGTAACTGAACACTGAATACTCGACACTGAACACTCTCCCCGCCATACTTGAAAACATGCTCGGCAATCCAAAGGATAACTTAGCCACGCTTCACAGGAAGCCCATCCCCCTGCTTACCCCCCGCTCCCTCCTGAAAGGGGAAGCCGGAATTATCCAGCGCTCATTCACTTTCGGGAAAAAGAATTTCTCCAGGCTCTTCCGCGATGACCCTCTGGATCTCACCGTCACCCTGAATGCGCACAACGGTCACCCCCCCCTGGTGATGCTTCACACCGACATCGGGGAGACCGGCCCCGGGGAGTGGCGCGACATCCCCTTCTCCTCCACCGATGAAAAGGTTTTTCGACTGACCCTGACTATCCCCCGTTGCGGACTCTACCGGTTCCGGATCAAATATTCCCTCGACGGGGGCGACCAGTGGTTCTGGGACCGCGCCCCCCATTCCTGCCTTATGGTGGACCCCCCCTCCATGCGCTCGGTCCGCCTCTACACCCTGATTCCCAGCGCATCCGGTACCATTTCCGACTGGAAACGCCTCCTCCCTCATATCGCCGGGATGGGATTCGACGCCATCCACCTGCTCCCGATCTCCCAAATGGGCTACTCGGAGAGTCCCTATGCCGCCACGAACCTTTTTGATGTGGAGGCCCGTTACCGGGATCCCGACGACCCGCGTAGCACCCTGGACCAGTTTGAGGATTTTGTTGAAGAGTGCCGCAAGCACAACATCCGGCTCTGCCTCGACCTCGTACTCAACCATGTCGCCATCGACAGCCAGATGACCCACGCCAGGCCCGATTGGATCGTGCCCGACGACGCCGAACCCGATGGGTTCAAGCGGGCCGGTTGCTGGCATATGCACAGCTGGATCCGGTGGGAGGATCTCGCCCCCATTCATTACGACCACCCTAATAATTTCGTGCGCAATGATATCTGGGACTACATGAAGCAGTATGCCGCCTTCTGGTCCAACTACGCCGCCTACACCGGGGGAATGGTGCGTTTCGACAACCTGCACAGCAGCAACGCCGAGTTCGTGGCCGATCTCAGCGCCTCACTCCGGGAAAGCTTTCCGGATCTGGTGATATTCGGGGAATATTTCACCGATGAGCTCACCCTGGAGCGGACTGTTCCTGAGTGGGGCATCAACCTCCTGCTCGCCAACAGCTGGGAATACCCCTTCGGCCCCCAGTTCCGCCATTACATCGGGTATCTTCACAACGTCGCCGGCCGGCTCCGTCACCTCTGCGCCATCACCACGCATGATACCGGTGTGCCAGCACAGCTCTTCGGCTCCAGCCGGTCTGTCATGCCTCGCTACGCGATTTGCGCGCTCTACACCATGGGACAAACCGGTTTGGTCCAGGGGGTTGAAGCCGGCGTGACCGAGCGCATTCCCTTCATTGGCCAAGCCCGGAAACTCGACCTCCCTCCCCATCCTGAATACTGCGACTTTATCAGCCGGATCAATGCGATCCTCGTGTCCCGTCCGGTTTTCGCCCAGGGCGGCAACCTGACTTTCGTCGATGGCGGCCACGAGGCGATCCTGGGCGCTTTCCGACGTGACCTGACTGGAAAAGGGCGCCACGTCCTGCTTCTGTCAAACCTCGATATCGACAACCGGCAAGCCGTGATGATCAATCTGGCCAACTGCCAGCTGTCATATCCCCTGACCCTTCGGGAAGTCTCCACAGGGGAGACCATCCAGATCCTTTCCCCGGAATTCGAAATGGTTCTCGAATCGTGCGGAGTCAAGGTTTTCGAGCTTTAATCCAGGAGAAATGCCATGAAAGGTCTCGTCGCCACCCTCGCGTTGTTATCCCTGTTGCCTGTCCCGCCCGCACTGGCCAGGCTGGGCGAAACCTCAGGTGAGTGCAGCCTGCGCTACAGGGTTCAGTGCGCGGAAACAGAAGGGCAGGGATTCTGGGCCGTTGAACGGAAATACGAGAAGAACGGATTTGAAATTACCATCCGCTTCCTGCTCGAGAATAAGGACCTGGTAGCTGAATACATTGAATACCGGCCGACCGACCTGGTCACAAACCGTTTTACAGACGCCAAAATCAAAGCCCTGCTGGTGAATAATGTGTCCACGAATTGGATCAAGCTCACCGAGCTCACGCCACCACCCCCGGCTCCGCCCAAGCCCGCACCAGACCCAGCCAAACCCTCTTTTGGAAGAACCTCTCGAACGCGCGTCATCACCATGGGGGAAATCGCCGACTCCGCCAAACGACAGGAGGAGAAGGAAGCCAAGGAAAGAAAAGCGTTGCTCGATTCCATAGACGCGAAAAACAGGGAGATTTCGGATTTACGAACCAAGATCGGCAAGATCACCATGTCCGGAAATGCACACTGGAAGACGCGTCACGCCTATGCCGCCAGTAGCGATTCAGTTCTGACCATTTTCACCGACACGTATATGAAAGCCTTTGATCACCAGGCCGAAATCGACCAGGCCCGCAAAGCCACCCCCGAGGCCAACCCCCTTGACGGACTCTAACCCGAATGGCGCTAAGTTAAGGTTGTTCTACCCTCCTGAAGGAACCCACCCCTAACCCCTCCAAGGAGGGGAACTCGTTGTGGCGAACGCTCTTATCTTGCTCCCCTCCTTGGAGGGGTCAGGGGTGGGTTGTGGGTACAGAGCCCTTGTCTTAGCGCCATTCGGCTCTAACCCCGGCAGATTATTTCCGTCAGTGAGGCATTGCATCTCCCGCTTATTCCGCCTATATTCCCCTGACGACTCACCATAATGGCGGGTCGATCAATCAGGAGATATCAGTATGGCAAAGGCAATGACGAAGAGTCAGATCGTGACGAGCGTGGCGGAAGCGACCGAGATGAGCAAGAAGCAGGCGGAGGCGGTCATCGCGGCGCTGGTTGGTCTGGCGTACAAGCAGGCGAAAAACAGCTTCACGCTTCCCGGCTTGGGCAAGCTGGTGCTGGTGAACCGCAAGGCGCGCATGGGCCGCAATCCCGCCACCGGCGAAACGATCAAGATCGCGGCGAAGCGCGTGCTGAAGTTCCGCGTCGCCAAGGCCGCCAAGGACGCGATCCTCGGCAGCAAGTAAATTCCCTTCAGGGAATTGAAGAGGCCGCACCCTCGGGTTGCGGCCTCTTTTTTTGTGATTCCACGGCCGGACTACAGCGCCGTATAAAAGACTCCTGTCTTTGGGCTTGAACCCGTGTTCCCCCCTGCCCTATCATCACCCCCGATTCCATCATGCCCCGGTAGCTCAGTTGGACAGAGCAACGGTTTCCTAAACCGTAGGTCGCCAGTTCGATCCTGGCTCGGGGTACCATTCAGAAACCACATATTTCCGAGTGATTTTAGCGATACACCTCCCTGCGGTGGCCGATGCGTATCACGATAACTATCAGCTCGTTGTCCCGGATCGCGTACACAATCCGCCAGTCACCCACGCGGACACGGTAGAGGTCATCCCCGCCGCTCATCTTCACTACCCCGGAGTGCCTTGGATCGGCTTCAAGAAGCCGCATGGCACGGATCAGTCGGCCGTACAGCCCCTCGTCCATTTTATCCAGGGCCTTTTGCGCGTCACGCAAGAGGGTAACCGCGTAACTCATTTACGCACGCTCCGTGTGCGGACATACTCGGCAAGACTGACGGCGGTGGACGGATCGCGTTCATACTCCCGTAACGCCTTCCGGGACGCCCGGACGTCTTCTTCGTCCTCGATCTTCTGCAACAACATCAAGTCTTCAAAGGACACCAAGGCGGCAACAGCCTTCCCGCGTCGCGAAAATACGACACGCTCCCCCCCGTATGAAACACGGTTTATTGCCTCCGCCAAGTTGTTGCGCGCCTCTGCTATGGTTAAAGTGGTCATCGTGCCTGCCCCGCCCTTCTTGTCCATAATGTACAAAACGGCTTATATTAGAGCAAGTCTATTCAGGGTGGTGAGTCATCCCTGGCTCGGGGCACCACTACTCGCCAAGTTCCGGAATCACATGCCCGCGAACGGACATTCCAGCCTTGCGGGTGGATTCGGGATCCCCGCTCCGCAGGGAATGCCAGGAGGGCAGGTCGTGTCCACTGGCAATCAGCCTGTAGGCACATGAAGCGGGCAACCATTTCAGAACCTCGGGGGCACAACGGAACAAGTTCACGCATTCAGGCATGCGCCGCTTCCGCGAGCGATAACAGGTGCAACGGCAGGTTTCAAGATCGAGATAACGACACGCCCATTTGGTGTAATGAACCTTCAGGGTGTCCGGATCCTCGTATTTCAGGACACAGCAACGCCCGCACCCGGCACAAAGCGACTCCCACTCCCGCCGCGTCATCTCCTCCAGCGTCTTGCGCCGCCAGAATGGCTCCACCTGCTTGCCTGTCTTCTTCACATCTCACATCTCACATCTCACTCTTCACGCCTCACTCTTCACGTCTCACTCTTCACGTCTCACTTCTTTTCCCCCAACGCCTTGGCCCGGGCCAGGCGGACAAGCTGCAAATCATCGAAGGAAGCGTTGCGACGGTTGTAGCGGTTTTCCATGCGCTCCAGGAAGTTATCCCAATCCTCCCGGGTCGGGGGCGTGTCGTAATCAAACCGCTCCTGGTCCGCCCGTTTGGTCTGCCATTTCACCTGGCCGCGACCGACCGTCCACCTCACATCGCGCTTGATTCCATCTTCCAGTTTTTCAATCCAGCAAACTTGTCGCATCATGATGGCACTCTCCTGAATCCTCTTAAAACAGGAAACTACCACAGAGGCGCATCGACATAGAGAAAAAAAATGGCAGCCCAAGTAAGGGGTCAGTTACAGGGGGGGGGCGTCCCCGTGGCCTTGTGCCACGGGGCGCAAAAATGT
>JBAXRC010000208.1:0-4865 GCA_037131415.1 bacterium
GACCGCACCCGCCGCAAAGACGGCACTCATCAAGTTCAGACGGAACGACAACGATCCCAGCGGCAGTTTTTCCGCCAGGTTGATCACCCAGCTCCAAAGCAGATGCCCGGAAGAGCCCAGGGGATTAAGCCCCACTTCGACAGCCATCAGGCTGGCGGATTCCCCGGGATACGGCCCCCGACTCAATGTCACCCAGTAAAGCGCCATCGCCAGAACCCCCAGCAAGGGACCCAGGACAACATACAACTTATTCCGTGAAGTAGTCATAAGCCTTGTAGATTGTCCGATTTACCCGAAAGAGGCAAGAGGGAACAGGCCATTCGGGCGCATTTCACTATCCGTAGGGATTGAATGACAGGACAACGAGGCGCACGTGGAAAGACTCGCCACGGGGGGGAGGGAATTTATAGTGCCATTTTTTTAAGTTGACGTTTCCCGCCAAGCTATCATATATAGGGGTCACTTTTCCCGAATCCTAACCAATTCCCTGTTGTGGTTTTGAGTGTGCTCCATTTGAATTCGACCTCCATTTATTCCAAATCAAACCTGCCTGACTGACAATATTCAGCGGCCTTCTCCATTATCATGATCAAAATTGCAGTAACAGGCGGTATCGCCTGCGGTAAAAGCGTGGTAGGCCAGATCATTGCGAGGGAAGGCGTCCCCGTCTGTGAGGCAGATGAAGTCGGGCATGAGGTTCTGGAGCGAAATCCGGAGGTCCGGGAAAAGGTAATCCGGGAATTTGGACGAGAGATCACCGGCTCCGATGGATTGATAGACCGGACGGCCCTGGGGCGGCTGGTCTTTGCCGATCCTGGCCGGCGCGAAGCGCTGAACGCCCTGGTGCATCCCGCCATCATGGGGCGGATCGCCGACTGGGTGAAAAGCCAGGCAACGGGCGCCAACTGCGTGGCCGTCATCATTCCGCTACTCTACGAAATCGGAGCGGAGAAGGAGTGGGACAAGGTGATCTGTGTCGGGGCGCCGGAAGCTGAGCAGCTTCAGCGTCTAACCGAGCGGGGATTGAGCCCCGACGAGGCACAAGCCAGGATCGCGGCCCAGATGAGCCTGGCCACGAAAATGGAACGGGCTGATTTTGTGATCTACAATTGCGGCAGCAAGGCGTTGCTGGAAGAGCAGACGAAACAAGTAATGCGGAATATCCGCGGAGAATAACTATGGAAGAAAGACGCAATATTAATAATTCAGGTCGGCCGGACAGGCCGGAACATCGGGGCCCACGACGAGGCGGCGGACGGGGCGGACGCCCTCAGCAGCGCCCACGGATCGCCCAACCTGACATGGACAGGCCTCCCCAGCACCTGCCCCGAGGCGAGGGTGCATACCAGGGCCTTCCCGCCGACATCCAGCCCCTGCCCACCGAGCCCGGTCAGATCGCCACACAACCCGTCGGCCAACCCGGTCCCGCCGGACAGGCTCACTCCATGGAAGGGCATCCGATGCCGCAGGACCCCAATGGCGGACACCCCCCCACCCAGCGCATCCAGGGCACACCCCGATCGCTCAACCTCTCGGACCTCCAACTGATGCCGGTGCCGGATCTCAATGCCATGGCGGACAGCTACGGCCTGATCGATCTCGGCGCGTTGCGCAAGCACGAGCTGATCTTCGAAATCATGAAGGCCAACGGCCGCGTCAACGGATCCCTGCACGGCAAGGGTGTTCTGGAAATCCTGCCCGACGGCTTCGGATTCCTCCGCTCCCCCTACTACAACTACCTGCCCTGCCCCGAGGACATCTATGTCTCCCCGTCGCAGATCCGCCGCTTTGCCCTGCGCACCGGCGATTCGGTGGAAGGCGAAATCCGGTCCCCCAAGGACAAGGAGCGCTTCTTTGCCCTGATCAAGGTGGACAAGATCAATTCCAACGACCCGGACAAGGCGAAGAGCAAGATTCCCTTCGAGAACCTGACTCCGCTCTTCCCGGACCGCCGGTTCCTGCTCGAACGCGAGCCGAGCGAAGTCTCCATGCGCGTCATGGATCTCTTCACCCCGATCGGCATGGGACAGCGCGGCCTGATCGTGGCCCCGCCCCGCACCGGCAAGACGGTGCTCCTCCAGAAGATCGCCAACAGCATCTCAGCCAACCACCCGGATGCCTACCTCATCGTCCTGCTCATTGACGAGCGGCCCGAGGAAGTCACCGACATGGAGCGCACCACCAAGGCCCATGTTTTGAGCTCCACCTTTGACGAGCCGCCAGAGCGGCATGTCCAGGTCGCCGAGATGGTGATCGAGATGTCCAAGCGCATGGTGGAATGCGGAAAGGACGTGTGCATCCTGCTCGACAGCATCACGCGTCTCGCCCGTGCCTACAACACCCTGCAGCCCCATAGCGGCAAGATCCTCTCGGGCGGTGTGGATGCCAACGCGCTCCACAAGCCCAAGCGCTTCTTCGGCGCCGCGCGGAATATCGAGCACGGCGGCAGCCTGACGATCATCGCCACGGCCCTGGTGGATACCGGTAGCCGCATGGATGAGGTCATCTTCGAGGAGTTCAAGGGTACCGGAAACATGGAGCTCTGCCTGGATCGGACCCTGGTGGACAAGCGCATCTTCCCGGCCATCAATGTCGAGAAATCGGGAACCCGCAAGGAGGAACTCTTGCTCCATCCCGATGAGTTGAGTAAGATTTGGATTTTGCGCCGTGCCATCAACGGCGTTCCTCCGGTTGAGGCGATGGAACTCATCGTCAACCGGTTGAAGAAAACCAAGAGCAATGTTGAGTTTCTGATGGCGATGAAAGAATAATGGAGAATATAGAAGCAATGAAAGTCACAGTTGAACAGGTTGGTCCCTGCCGCAAGGCGTTGCGCATCGAAGTCACCGCCGAGCAGGTCACCGCCGAATACCAGAAAGTAATCAAGGAAATCGCCGCCCACGCCCGCATCCCCGGCTTCCGCCAGGGGAAAGCCCCGGCGTCCGTCGTCGAGAAGCAGTTCGCCAAGGAGGCCCTCGAGCAAACCCGCGAGACCCTCGTGCCGAAGGCCTATCAGGAGGCCCTGCGCCAGGAAAACCTCAAGCCCATTGCCGTCGTGGATGTCAGCGACATCCAGATCAACCGCCAGCTCCCCCTGTCCTTCAAGGTCACGGTGGATTTCGCCCCGGAGTTCGCGCTGCCTCCCTACACGGGCATCGCGATCACCAGCAAGAAGGTCGAGGTCAAGGATGAGGACATGGAGCAGATCCTCACCAATATGCGCGAACGGGCCGCCCACTTTGAGCCCGTCAGCGGCCGTGCGGCGAAAAAAGAGGACGTCGTGGAAATCGACTACACCGGGACCTGCGGCGGACGCCCCGTCGCCGAGGTGGCCCCGGATCGCCCGGAACTGGCGCAGGGCAAGGATTTCTGGGTTCTGCTGTCGGACAACATGCCGGAGTTCCTCCCGGGCATCAAGGCTGCCATCGAGGGTCTGGAGACCGGAGCAACCCGCACCCTCACCATCGCCTTTCCCGCCGACTACCGCGCCAAGTCCATGGCCGGAAAAACGGCCGAATATGCGATCACCATCAAGGGAATCCGGGAACGCAAGTCCCCGGAGCTGAATGACGATTTCGCCAAGACGGTCGGCGCCGAGTCTCTGGATGACCTCCGCAAGACTATCCGCGAGAACCTGACCAAGACCGCCGAACTCACCGAACTCGGGCGCCAGAAGGACGAGTTGGTAAAATGGCTGATCGAGCACACCCCGATCAACGACCTGCCCCAGTCCCTGATCGAGGAAGAGGCCAGGCACATCATCCAGGACGTCGTCCAGGAGAACATGCGCCGCGGCGTCAACAAGGATGACATCGAATCGCACCGCGAGGACATCTTCAACCGCGCCGCCCAGTCGGCCTCCGACCGCGTCAAGATGAACTACATCCTCAGCCGCATCGCCGACGAGCAGAAGGTCACCGTGAGCGAGCAGGATCTCGACCAGCGCGTGGCCGAAATGGCGCAGCGCTACGGGATCCCGTCGGACCGCATGAAGGACGAATTGACCAAGCGCGAAGCCCTGGAGGGCTTGTTCCGCAACCTGCGCCTCGACAAGGCCGTGGATGCGCTCCATGCCACCGCAACCATCACTCAGGAAGGATGATCATGAACCCCACAAATCAAATGCTGGTACCGATGGTGGTCGAACAAACCGGCCGCGGCGAGCGCGCCTATGACATTTATTCACGCCTCCTGAAGGATCGCATCATCTTCATCGGCAGCGGGATTGATGACGACACCGCCAACCTCATCATCGCCCAGATGCTGTTCCTCCAGAGCGAGGACGCCGAGAAGGACATCAGCCTCTACGTCAACTCGCCGGGTGGATCGGTGACGGCTGGAATGGCCATCTATGACACCATCCAGTTCCTGAAGTGCGACGTCGCGACCTATTGCGTCGGCCAGGCGGCCAGCATGGGTGCCGTCCTGCTCACGGCGGGAGCGAAGGGCAAACGGTTCGCCCTGCCCAACGCCCGGATCATGATCCACCAGCCCTGGGGCGGTGCCCAGGGCCAGGCCACCGACATCAGCATCCAGGCGAAGGAAATCCTGCGCCTCCGCGACCGGCTGAATGAAATCCTCGCCTTCCATACCGGCAAGTCGCTGGAGGCCATCGCCAAGGATTCCGACCGCGATTTCTTCATGTCGGCCCAGGAATCCTGCGACTACGGCCTCGTGGACACCGTTCTGGCAAGCCGGAAACTGACATCCAAAAAGCAATAATCAAGGAGGCCTCATGGCCAAATCCAAGAATTCGGAACCGGCCTGTTCCTTTTGCGGACGGCTGGCCACAGCGGCCGGCCATTTGCTCGCAGGACCGCCCGGGACCTTCATCTGCAGGGATTGCTCCAAGGTCTCCAACGAGA
>JBAXRC010000209.1:0-4860 GCA_037131415.1 bacterium
CCCTCCACATTGGCCGCCAGATCACAGGCATTTCCCAGGACATCCAGAATCGGGGAAATATTCACAGGCATCGCCGCGACGATGTAGGGAATCATCTCCCGCCGGTCGTTTAGCGCGGCCTTCAGCTCCGTCCAGGAATCCATTAAATGGAAGCGGGCCATCCGGAGCATCCGGTAGGCCTGACAGACCCACATCACGCCGCCAAGCAGCAGCATGATCATGACGATGGTTATGACCGGCAATATCATTCTTTGAGCAAGAGATCCCCTGTGACCTTGAACCCGCGCGGCAACCGCGCCGCCAGGGCCGTCGCATCATGGGCATAGACCGGATCGATCTCAATCTTTACAGCCAGCCTGCCGCCCGCATCGCGGGGGACATTCACCCGGCACACCGCCAGCCACCGGGCAAACTTCTCCATCATCGCGGCACGGGCCGTATCTGGCGAATCGTTGCCCTCCGCATTCTTCACGGGGGCGAACTCATCCTCTCGCGCGAACTCAAGGATCAGCGTCTCCTTCGCATCAGGCAGGGCATCGAAAATGAATTTTTCAAACTTGTAGGCGTTCGGCTTGTCCGGTTTTACCAGGGCGCCATTGTCGCCGCACACGGGGACTTTCTTGTGCGCCTGATGGAGCGGCAGACCGACGGACACCTCGCGAAACAGGAATCCCAGGGAGAAAATATGAATGGCCACACTGCCAAACTTGAACAGGAGTTCGCCGCCAGGAAGCCGCGCTTGCTTCTGCTCCTGGGTCAACTCGCTGTATTCCACCACCGTGGTGCGGCCATCCCGGACCACCGTCACCCCCAGCCCCTCGTCGGGATCGCGTTTGGCACACACTTTCACCGAAATGTCCGCCCGTCGCTGCAGATGCATGCCCACAAAGACGGGATCGGCGATGTCCACCAGCGGGTTGTCCACCTGGAAATAATAGAGGGAGGTCAGCCCGCGCTGTTTCATGTCCGCCAGCATTCCGCGTCGATCCAGCGCCGCAAGGATTCCCCCATGCCCGTCGGGAGCCGCAAACAGCCGCCCGGTCGTCTCCAGAATGATGCGCCCATCCGGCAGGAATGCCGGCAGAGTGCCCTGGATAAAGAATTTCACGCGGGCCGGCGTCAGGCCGAAAAACTTATTGTCCTCGAAAAATTTACGGGTGTCGGCGTCGTTCCCCTCGCTGGTCATGATGTAGAAGGGAATCTGCGCCCCGTACTGGCGTTCCAGCGCGAGGATTTTCCGGGAATGAATCTCGAAAAGTGAAGCCTGCGACAGGGGAGCCAGGGGATAGGTCCCTTTGGGGCCATCATAGCCCAATCGCGTCCCCTGTCCGCCGGCCACCAGGATCACGCCGACCTGATTGGCTTTAAGGGCGCCCTCCCCGATCCCGCGAGGAATCCGCATCTCACCGGGCGTCAGCGATATCACGGGGGCCGGCTCCATCGCCTTGTAGGTGCCGGCGATTTCACCACCCGCCTTGAGGAGGTCCCGAACCTGGTTGACCGTCTTGAAATCCAGCGCCTCGATCTGGGCCAGGAGCGCCGTCTGCTGTGCTCCCTCCAGGGACTCCCAGAATTTGAGCACATGCCCTTGCCCGTGTTGGTCTAAAACTTTTTTTGCTTCCTGATAATTCATTATCCCCCCCTATGAAAACACTAGTCAGAAGACAGAATCCTGAATTCCATCTCCTGACTTCCTATTTGCTCCCCTTGCGGCTGATCCGCCGCAGGGTCGCCTGTTCGGCCTGGCTCAAGCGGGCAGGCTGCGACAGCAACCCTTCAGCTAATTCGAGCGCCTTTTTCAGATTCCCGGCCTTCTCGTACAACATCACCAAATGAACCTGAACCGACAGATTATCAGGGCTCAGCGACAGCGCCTTCTGGAACATTTCACCCGCCTCAGGAATAGTCCCGCGCTTCAGGAGAATCATACCCAGTGTATCCCAGGCGGTCCCGATTTTCCCGTTTTCCTTCAGCACGGACCGGGTGATGGATTCAGCCTCATCGAGTTCGCCCTTCTCCTGAAGCGTCCAGGCGAGATCGTTCATCACCAACGGATCCTTCCTCCGTTCCAGGCTCTTGCGGAGGGAATTCTCGGCCTGACTGTATTCCTTTCGCTCGAGCTGCATGGAGGCCAGAACCTGGTTCGCAAAGGGATGCCCCGGATCCTGCAACAACAGGGTCCGGACATGTCCGGCGGCGAGATCCCTGCGCCCCTCCTGCACATCCAGGCGAAGCAGCAAATCCAGGAGTACCGGCGTATTGGGCCGCATCCCCAGGGCCTGATCAATGTAGGTGCGCGCCTCGATGTACTGGGTCCGGCTCAAGGCAATCTGGCCCAGCACCACCGTGGTCAGGAAATCCTGCCCCTTCATCCGGGCCAGCTTGCGCTCGCACTGCCCCAAAGCCTTGGTGTCATTCTGCTGCAACAGCACCGCCGCCAGCAACGTCCAGGCAGGCGCCAGATCGGGATTGATGTCCACCAGTTCCTGGAGGATGACCCGGGCTTTCCCCGGCTCACCCGCCGCAAGGTGCATGACCGCATATTCAATCGCAATGCGATCCTTGGGAACCCCGGCCTTCTGCGCCCGCTCCAGCAGCTCGCCCGCCTCGTCAAACCGGCTTTTCTGCGCCGCCAGCCGGGACAATGACAGCATCAGTCTCGCATTTTTCGGCTCCTTCTCCAGAAGCTGCTTCAGGATCTCCTCGCCTGCCGCCGTCTGATCCTGGGCCAGATAGGCCATCGCCAGGCCATGACTCAGCTGATCCTTGCGATCCGGCGCCAGCTCGATGGCGCGCTTGTAGCCCGCCACGGCAAGCGCAGGCTGGCCGGAAAAGGCCCAGGTCATGCCCAGGTTGGCATAGGCCTCCGGCATCCTCACATACCCGAACACCCGGGACAGCGACCAGATCTCAAACTTCTGCTTCAGTGTCTTTGAAAACTGCTCGAAGTCGGCCTTGATCTTCTCCGCATCGGGAGCGGCATAGCCGTTGCGCACCATGGTTAACTGGTTCAGCATCGCGCTAATGTTGTTCGTCTCAAATTCACGGGCCTTGGCATACGCCTCGTAGGCTTGCTGGCGCCAGCCGACATCCTCCAGGATCACCCCCAGGTTGTTCGCCACCATGCTCATGTGCCTGATCACGCGGCCCGCGGTCATGGCCAGGGGCGATGACCCCTTACGGAGCTGGATCAGGTCTTGCACGAACGGCTCCTTCCAGTACTCCTCATGTCGCTTCCACAAGGTCTCGGGATCCAGTTCAGAGACATCCTTGACGCCGGAAAAAAGTATTCTGTCCGGCACGGGCTTCAAGGATGCCGCCAGGCAGAGATCAGGGAAGCCCAGAAAAGCCACGGTGGTCCCGAACTTGGGATCCGTGTCCATCCACTGCCGCAGGAACACCATCACATCCACCTCAGCCAGGCTCTTCATCCGGACATCCTGAAAGGAATTGGCCAGGCGCTTCATGTAGAGCGCATTATTGCCCTGCTGGAGGTCGATCAGCCGGAGCGGAAGCCCCTGCTCCTTCGCGGCCAGCTGCAGGCTGGCATCCATCATCCCGTCCGTTACAAGCCATTCATGACCGGCGGCAATCCTGACCACCGACCGGGCATATGCATTCACCGCACCCGCTGACCGTGCATCCGCATCCTTGAAGTTCAGCATCCCGGCCGTGACCACTGCCGCCATCAACAGGACCGCCGGGAACAGTCCTCCATATTCCCGGATCCATAATTTGACGGGCTCATCCTCATCGGCATTCAGGAACCATAGGCGTGAAAAAAGGGACCAATAGGCAACCAGGTACCCGAAGCTGAAGGCAAGAAGGGCATAGGGCGTCACCAGCAGCCGCCAGGGCCCGAGAATACTCCATGGGGCGAAGGATACATTGAACAACACCGCGACCACCACGACCGTCAGCATCAGGTGAAGGATGTATAACCCCGTGTCTTTCTCCTCATTCAGGCCGCGTCGCCCCACCAACAGGACAGCCAGCCAGGGGACAATTCCGGCGACGATCACCAGCAGCCAGCCAACCTGCGGCAGACTCTTGGCAATAAGCTGGTATTGCCCCTTGATGATGAAATAAAGCGCCTGCCAGAATCCGCCTCCCCCTGCGCCCAACCGGAAGGTCTCGGAGTCCATCATTTGCCAGGCGGCGGGAATATAGAACAACAGGCCGGCCAACAGGCAGCCCGCCAACGCGAATACCCGCCCCCAGCGCAGGTCGCCGTTGATCCAAAGCGCAAACAGGAGGCCGGCAAGAGCCAGCGGCCCCAGAACGATCAGGGTGGCAAATTCAACCGCAAACAAACCGTAGAGGAAGGCCAGAAGCAGTCCCGCCCAGACCGGCGCCTGACGCAGAAAAGTCATCAGCAGCTTTGCCAGGACAAACAGGACGAGGAGATCGAATGTCGCCGGATGAAAACGGGTCGCCGCATACCAGAAGGGCATCGCCCCCATCAGCGCCACGGTATAGTTCAACTGCCGCAACGCCCAGGTCAGCTTGAACATCCCATGCACCAGCACCGCCAGCGGCACCTGAGGGTCCAGTTGGCCGTCCGCCCCCGCCCCAGCCGGTCCCGTGGGTCCGGCACCACCAGACGCGCCCGCTGGACCGGTGGGACCACCAGCACCGACACCAGCCGGTTGCCCTCTTCGATGTTCAGGGCGATCAGGCCGTTGCTGCGGATGTTGGCATAGGAGCTGAGGCTGGTCTTCTTCACGGTGCCGTCCTTCGTGGCAAAGAGAACGTATTTGTCAGCCGCCCACATGGCTTCGTCTTCGGCCCCTTGTGCTTTGAGAATCAGCACGCTGGCGATCTTCTACTGGCGTCAACTCCGTCAGGAGCGCGGCAGCG
>JBAXRC010000210.1:0-4853 GCA_037131415.1 bacterium
CCTATATGCCGCGCAACCAGGGGCCATGGACCCGTAATTACGAATTCTTCACCAGTGAGAACGGCAGGGCGTGGACACAGGCCGCGGCGGGGGAGTTCGGAAACATCAAGAATAACCCGGTTCTCCAGACGGTGAAGTTCGAGCCGCGCAAGGCACGCTACTTTAAGTTTGTCTCGAAGACCGAGGCCGATGGCCAGCCATTTACCTGCGTCGCCGAACTCGGCGTGCTTGTGAAATAATCAAGGGGAAATGTCCTCAAGACTGTTATTGGCAGGAATTACTTGTGTGCTGTGTGTGCAGGCAGGCATTGCCCAGCCTGTATCTCAAGCCACAGCGCCGCATCTGTAGAATCCGTCGGCGGCAACGGAATTCCTGTCGTTGGACAGCAAGGTCCTTCAAAACGGGAACAGCGCTGATACGTTCGGTCACATAAGGAAAGTCGAGCAGCCTGTCCTGTCTTGCTGCCGAACATGAAGGAACGGCTACAGCAAAGTTCCTGTCAGCCGCGCCTGAAGTAAAGACCAGTGAGAATCCGGCGGGCATCAAAAAGGTGGATATCACACTGCAGGCGCCGGCGATGACAAGCATCGTCACGAAGACACCCCTTTTCACAGTGCCCCTGGTGCCTGTCCCCAACGGCCCCTCTCAACCTGTCCCGTGGCTCCATTCGCGGGAAGCAAGGGCAAGTAATCGGCGAAGCCGTCCTGGTGTCCCCGCCTCCACTTACTTGTGGAGTGCGATCCCGCCAAGGCGGAGGTGTCAAATAGCCTGACTTTTGCCGGCCTTCAACTTCCTGCGCATATGCCAGCGGTAGAAATGCTGCTGCCCCCCGGCTGTTAGTATCAGGGAGAAAAACCACCAGAGCCTGAGCTTGAACTGCACTTCCAGCACGGGATTGCGCTCGATGGATCGCCGATGCTCGTCCCAGAAACGCGTGACGGCCTGAATCAATTTCTCCCGCGGTATCCGCGAAGGCTCATGTTCAGACAGTAAGGCGAGCTGGATCCGGTGGGCGTTTGCACATGCCTCCAGCCGCATTTCCCTTGCCCCGCCCTGATGGCTCAATCCGCCAGGGTGAATCCGCCAACAGGCATAGGTCTCATTGGTGGACACGACCGGGGCCCGCACTGACATCCGGAGCCAGGTGATGTCGTCGCTTCCCAGCGCCATGGGGAGAATGGCATATCCCCCCAGCTTCCGGAGCGCGGCCGTTCTCACGCACATTTCCGCGGTGGATTGCGGGAAAAACTCGGTTGCCCGACGGTATAAGAACTCATCCCATGTCTCCGTCTCGGGAATGGGGGTTTCGGGCAGCAAGGTCGCCCCGTAAGGTCCAATAATCCGCAATCGGGCACGATACAAGTCGGCCCCGGGCATGGAGAGGATCGCTTTCCGCATGGCCTCCAGGTAATTTTCTGCCAGACAGTCGTCATCGCCAAGGAGCACGACGAATTCCCCCCTGACGAATTCCAGTGCCGAATTCCAAGTGCGCGATGGATAGTCCGCCCCCATGTTCAGGTCATAGCGGCGGTAGATGATCCGGGGATCCTGGATGGCGGAAACGGTTTGCTGCACATCGGGAGCCCCGGCATCGTCCAACACGATGATTTCGAAATCACGCCAGGTCTGCTTGACCAGTGACCGTAACGCTTCACCCAGGTGGCGCGCCTTGACGGCGGGAACACAGATGGAAAACAGCAGGGCTGGCGGGGTGGTTTCCCCGGTGGCCATGCCGTCCGTTGCTTCACTCGGTTTTTGATCCATCACTAAGCGCCTCAATTATTCCGCTCGCTCGTCAAACGGACAGTCAGCCATTTCGGGACTTGCCAGGTCCTGCTTCAATATCAACCAACAGGGGTCATGTCAACGGGGGCATTCAAGCCCCTTCGCGGTTGCCAGGCGTGCGTGGTACGCCAGGCCGAGTGAAAGGGGGCTCAGCTTGTGGCGGATCGAGGCGCTGGCCCTGGCGCCCAGACGTTGACCTTCACGCGGATCATCGACGAGGCGGATCATGTGTTCCACGGCTTGTTCAATGGATGGTTCCGCCCAGAATTGGCCTTCACCGCAGGGATAAGCGTCTGGAGGGACCCCCGCCAGCTGATACCCCACCAACAGGGCGGTCTCAGGGGTCATGAAATCAAGGTTGCCCGAATAGGCCGTGGCGATGACCGGCTTGCCGAAATACATCGCCTCGGCCAGGCAGTATCCGAATCCTTCAGACCGGTGAAGTGATAGGTAGCAGTCACACGCCATCAACAGGCTTTTCATCTGTTCGGTGTCGAGCGTGCGGTCGATCAGGCGGGCGTGCGATCCCAGGGTTGCCATGTCCGTTCGCAACCGGTTCATGACCTCGGGAGCCCGGATTCCTCCGCTGGCCTTCAGGACCAGCAGGGCGTCGGACTGCGGGCGGCATCGGCGAAGCCGCCGGAAGGCCTCGATCACCGCCCAGGGGTTCTTGCGCTCGGGGAACGAGGAGCAATCGAAGGAAAAGAAGAATACGGTCGCTGTGCCCGGGAGGCCCAGGGCCGAACGGTGGTGGTAGTTGCGGATCACCGGGGCGACGGAGAGGGGGGCGGAATAGACGGGACGATTGACGGCCGCGCGCAATGATTCGGTCACAAAATTCGAAAACCCCCAAATCTCATCGAACCGGTCAAGCTGCCGCGCCCAATGGCTTGGATAGTTCGATAGTTCCCACGCGGGAAAAACAATATTGAAAGAACCGGGAGGCGGAGTTCCCAGTTTAGCCAGAATCGCCTCAACTTCATCCCCGTTGATGTGGAACAGGTTGATTCCAGGACCGGGCCGCCTGACGAGATCCAGGGAAAGGGCGCTATCCTCCGGAAAATAGCCATGGCAGTCCACCACCTTGAACGGATGGTTCACGGCGCGCAGACTGGCGATAGTCGACCGGATGAGCTGCCCCACGCCGGTGGGGGCGAACGGATGACCGATCAGGACGAGGTCTGGATGGATGGGTGGGGAAGCTGGCATGGGTGGGCTACCTAACCGTGGTGTTGAACAGGGCATTGCGTGTGGCTTCCAGGTAGGCGGGCCCCTGCTGGGCATCCGGCTCCAGGACCGCTCCTTCGGCCCACTCGTTCCAGGCATTGATGAAAACCAGACGTTCCTCGCCCTGGCGACAGCGGCGCGTCTGGTGAATCGTCCATTCCAGCCAGGCCTGATACTCGCCTGGAGTAGAGCGGGCGAAAATCGTGCTCCCGCTTTTTCGTCGCGGCGTGTTGTCCCAGCCGGGGCATACCCCCAGGATGCGATGGGGATGGAACGGAGCCTGTCGCGCGGCATGACGGACCATGTCCAGGTAATGGTAAACCAACGCCTCGCGGTTCAGCTTCAGGTGTAATGGATTGTTCCTGTAGGGGGTCCCGTGCGGGGGGAAGGCCACGGTAAAGTCGAAGCCGTAGGTGACCGGATCAATTTCAGAAGCGGCTCCAAACGACTCGACTCCCGCCAGGCAGATCTCGCCGAGGCCTTCCTGGCGGCATATCCGCCGCCACTGCTCGCTCGTTGCCTGGATGTCGGGAAACAGGGGAGTCCGGTAAATCAACACGAGCGGCCGGCCGTTGATGCGGATATAACGGGGATCACCCAGGTAGCGTATCATGTCGCGGATGACCATTTCATCCTCCTCCGGGGAATGGGATTGCGGCATGAGGACTTGATCATCGCGGCCATCCCAGCGCCGTGTCCAGTTTTCGTTTGCCCAGCAGAGGCAGAACGGAAAGTCGGGCTTCCCTGTTTTCAGCATTCTTTCCAGCGGCATTTCCAGGAGGCGCTTGCCGCCAAACGAATAATAGTAATAACAGAACCCCTGCAAGCCATAGTGGCGCGCCAGGGTGGCCTGCCGCTCCATGACGTCCGCCTCGCGCAGGTCATAGAATCCGAGATCGCCGGGCAGGCGCGGCTGGACATGTCCCTCGAAAACCGGCTCGGCCGCCGTCACGTTGCGCCATTCCGTGAACCCGGTTCCCCACCAGAGGTCGTTTTCCGGGATGGGATGGAATTGAGGAAGATAGAAGGCGATCAGGCGGACCTGCGCGCTGGCATCCACGAAGCCCTGCCATTTGTGAAACATGAGGTCGCGATTACGGGCGATGAGCGCCTGCTTGATGTCCTTTTTGGAAGTCTTGTGCGATTTGCTGAGATGATGCACAACGACGGACCGGGGCTCGTAATAGACCCGGCGGCCTGCCTGCCGCATCTTCAGGCAGAAGTCCACGTCCTCGTAGTACGCGGGTTTCAACTCCTCGGAAAAGCCGCCCAGTGACTGGAATCGCTCCCGCTCCACCATCATGCAGACACCGGAACAATAATCGACTGGACGGCGGACGTTGTAGCAGGGGCGGGCGGGATCGTCATTCAAGCCGACCATTTCCGTTGAAAGGTCGCCCCGCACCAGTCCGCCGGCTTCCTGGAGATGGCCGCTGGGATAGATTACTTTCGGACCCGCGATCCCCGCATCCGGACAGGTGCTGAACACATCCACCAGCGCCTGCAGCCAGCCACGGGTGACTTGAGTGTCGTTGTTCAGAAACACGATATAGCGTCCGCGCGCCTCCTTGGCGGCCCGGTTGCAGGTCAGTAAAAACCCCTGGTGGGTGTCATGGCGCAGATATCGGACAGAGGTGATGTGCTTCAGGATTTCGACATTCGCCTCGGTCGAGGCGTCATCCGCCAGAATGATCTCGCAGGCCGGGGAGGGGGCTTCTGTTTTCGACAGGGAAAGCAGGCATTCAGCGGAATATTTCAGCTGGTTGTGGAACGGGATGACAATGGAAACAAGAGGATCGGGACAGGGTGAAAAACGGATGAGTTCGAGTGTTGATCTTAAT
>JBAXRC010000211.1:0-4847 GCA_037131415.1 bacterium
CGTTTAGCCGTTATACAATACATGGGATGACCATGTAGGGTTTCCCTGGAAGGAGAAACCATGAGAACGGCGAGGGTCGTGGAGGAGGGTGCGGCGTATTATCACATCATGTCGCGGGTGGTAGATCGGCGGATGGTGTTTGATGATGGAGAGAAGGAGCGATTCCGCAAGACGCTCAGGGCGGTGGCGGAATTTGCCGGGGTGCGGATCATGACGTGGACCTGCATGACCAATCATTGGCATGTGTTGATCTATGTTCCTGAACGTGAAGAGGTTAGCGATGATGAGCTGGCGCGGCGGCTGTCATTCCTTTACGACAAGACGATGGTAGAAAACGTGGCATCACAGCTTGCTTCCTTACGGGCGAGCGGGAATCCGGAGGCGGCCGAGTCCCGGAAGAAGGAGTACACCTACCGGATGTACAATCTGGGGGAATTCGTAAAGACACTGAAGCAGCGGATCAGTTTTTCCTATAATCGTCGGCACCAGAGGAAGGGGACATTGTGGGAAGAGCGGTATAAAAGTATTTTGGTTGAAGGAAGTCCTGGGACATTGACGAGGATGGCTGCGTATATCGATCTGAATGCGGTGAGGGCGGGGCTGGTGAAGGATCCGAAGGACTACAGGCATAGTGGATATGGGGAAGCAATGGGAGGCTCAAAACAGGCGCGGGCCGGGCTGATGGCGGTGGTCAAGGAGGGTGATGAAGCGGATGACTGGGCTTCGGCCTCTGGCCGGTATCGTCAATTGCTGTATGTATCCGGGGAGATACAGGGAGTACGTGAAAATGGTCAACCGGTTAAGAAAGGGTTCACGGCCGAGGCGGTAGACGCAGTGATAGAGGAAAAGGGGAAATTGCCGATTAACGAGATATTACGAAGCCGGATCCGGTATTTCACAGATGGGGCGATCATAGGGAGTCGTGTATTTGTGGAAGATGCGTTTGGTCGGCATCGGGGGCATTTCAGTGAGAAGCGCGAAGTTGGGGCCAAACCGATGAAGGGTGGAGATTGGGGCGATATGTTTACCGCGCGGCAACTGCGGGTAGACATATTTGGCACTGCGCAGCCGGCCTAACGGGGGAAGTTGGATATCTCGGATGATTCCGGCCGGCGATTCAAGCCCGCCGTCATCCGGTATTGCGCTGGTCAGGATGATTTGGTGTACTGCTTTTAAGAATTCATCATAAGCAGGTGTCTTAAGCATGGATTCAGCCGTATCAATGGGGTGTGAGGCCGCCAGAGTTTTAAGTTAACGAATAGAGTGTGATCAGTATTGAGGATAAACAACAGTTTTCCTGTTATGTTGAGCTTAACATAACAGACATTATGGTAAGTTGGATGTTATGTTAAGTTCATGCGTTATCCTTAATACAGGCGCCTTGGAAACAAGGGGATGACTTAACATAACGGGGTGCCTCGCGAGAGGTTATTAAGGAACTCCATGACCCCAGGCTTGCGCCAATTTGGTGTTTCAGAGGCTATTGCGGATGTGACAGGAGGCGGGAAGGCCGCGAGCGCTTTGCGCTTCATCTCGATATTGATCTCCACGTAGAGGCTGGTGGTTTTGATGCTGGCGTGACCAAGCCACTCCTTCACAACGGATATATCGACGTTGGACTGTATTAGATGCAAGGCGGTCGTGTGCCTGAACGTGTGAGGTGTGATTTTCAGTCCGCGCAACGATGACTCATGTTTGACTGCGGCAGCAACTCGTTCTTTAATGATGTGGCTCACGCCGAAACGAGTCAGACGCACATTTTTCTCATTGAGGAACACAGTCTTTGATGAGATCCCTCTGCATTTTCTCATGTCAAAGTATCGGTTTAGATTCTCAGCGGTTTCCTTGTGTATTGGCACAATTCGCTCCTTATTTCCTTTGCCGATCAGTTTCACATGACAGGGGGCCTCCAGCCGGAGATCGCCGATGTCGAGGTCGACCAACTCCTGTACCCGCGCACCAGTGTTATATAAAAGGCTCAGCAACGCCAGATCGCGCGCGTTATGACACGTATTTGCCTTAAGTCCCTTGAAGATCGCCTGAACCTCCCGAGGCTCAAGTGACACCATGATTTTATGTGGAACGTTTTTGGCTCGGATGGCGCAGACGCGCTCGCACGCCGCCAGCATCGTTGGCTCGTGGTGGGCAAGGAATCGAAAGAATGTCTTGATGGAGGCGAGGCGCTGGTTACGCGTGGCTGCGGCATTTTCCCGATTTGCTTCGAGGTAATCGAGGAAGTCGAGGATGATTTGATCGTCGATGGTGTCGAAGGATAGCTTATCGGGGCTCAGCTTGAGACATCTTGCCGCATAACTCAGCAGTAGTCTGACGCAGTCGCTGTAACTGCCGATGGTGTTAACGCTGACGCCCCGCTCATTGGCGAGATAGTTGTGAAAGAACTTCATGACAAGTTTTCCGGTCGTGTTCATAAATGTGTGCCTTGGCAGTTGTTGGTAAAAGTTTTGTGGAATCGGTCTGCCGCCACTTGAAGCAGCTGGGCCGTTACATGCAGATATAGTTGCGTATTATTGATATGCACATGTCCCATGGCTGTTGCGAGAATAGGCAGCCGGACATTGACGTCGACGCCCTCCGCGTACCATTTACGCAAGCAGTCACAGGCGTACGTATGACGAAGGTCGTGGAGCCTCGGTGCCTGGGCGGCGCTGGCGCCGATTTTGCATAAGCGCAAAATGGTTCTAAATGCCTTGGAAACACGTTCATATTTAAGGCGTTTGCCTTGCGCGTCGAGAAAGACCGGGGCGTCTCTACCCATTGCGCCCCACTCGAACCTCGAGTCTAAAAACCGCCCGAGAGCCGCAACTGTAGTGGCGCTCAACATGATATTCCTCGCCTTGCCAAACTTTCCCCGCCTGACCGTGAGGCGGCTTGCAACAAGATTGATGTCGCCCACGTTCAAGGCCAGCGCCTCGCTTATCCTCAACCCCGTGGCGTACAGCAACCCAATGAGCGTGGCCGGGCAGTTTCTTCCTGTTTTTGCCTGACGCGCAGTCTGAATGATGGCAACGATTTCATCGTGAGAGTACAGGTAGTGGCGCGGTAGAGCGGGCCTTTTGACCGCAATATCCTCAATGACGGCGCTTCCAGGGACAAGGCGACGTAACCAGCGGGCGAACACCCGCGTCACGGCAAGCCGCCCGTATTGCGTGTTTTTGGAAAGATGTCGTTGGGCCGCAACGTAACGAGAGAGGATATCGTGCGTAAGTTCAGGACGATCATACCCGTTACTCAAGAGAAAATGGTCGAAGTACCACAGGACACGCTGGCCACTATCATATTCATCCCCTTGGGAATGCTTATACGCCACGAACTCATTCAGGTCTTTGGCACGAGCACTGAGGAAGGGCCGCTGGCTCATGGGACACCCCCTTCCGGCCACGGGAGGGCCGCATGGGCCAGATCATCGAAATTAATCTTTGCGTACACCAAAACGCTGGAGGAGTCACGATGCCCCAACATGTCGGAGATATATTTGAACGGAACCTTTCCGCACAACCGTGACGCGAAGGCGTGGCGGAAGCCATGTGTGCCGCCCGAAACACCTTCAGGAACATGAAGCCCTGCCATCCGTAAACGCCTGGTAATCATGATGGATAGATCGGCCGCCCGCATGAATGGGGAGTGAGGAGGCTTCTGACTAATGAATATTTCAGGGTTGCCAGCTGTTGCCGGACGCTCCAGATGGATGTAGTCCGACACCCGATTGCCAACCTCTGCGGTCAGCGCTTGGATGATCGGCTTACCTCTCTTGCAGGCAGGAAATAGGATGCGGCCTGCATCCCAGTCCAGGTCGCACAACTTCAGATGTCTGACTTGAAACCCCCGCACGCCATATGTGGCGAGAATCGCAATAACGGCCGTGTCCCGCCGCCCATCCTTGCTCTGAGGGTCAATGCTGGCCATCAGGCGCGCAATCATTTCTTCAGGCATCGCCTTCGGGATAGAGGCAAGCCGAGTGCTGCGAAAGGCCGGAACCCATCCACTCAAATCGATGTCAATGTAGCCACGCAAGTAACAAAACCGAAGAAGCGACCGCAATGCCATTTGAAGAGCGCGTCGTGATCCAGGGGCATGCTCTGACGCGTATTCGGCCACAGCGTTCATGAGGCGCCTGGGCGATAAGGCGAAGAACTGTTTGGAATCAATGCCAACTGAAAGCATCCGAGCGGCCCGATTCAGGTAAACGCGTCGTTCCTTAACCGTATCGGGGGCCAGATTACGCACCCGAAACAAGTACGCATCGTACTCGTCGAATAGTTCTGTGATCGTAGTGGGACGATTTGCGGAATGCTGCTCCGCACTAACTGATGGCCTGATCATAACGTTCCTCCTGGGTTTTAAACACCGAGAGAAAATGCGCTATGACTGGAAATTATGTTAAGTGAATTTTAGAAATATGGTGGTTTAAAGGGGAAAAGACGGGAACTCAACATAACGTCCAACTTACCATAATTCCTGTCCCTGGGCTCTCACACCTTGAACGTTGTGCAAATAATGATGATGAACCGAACTCAAATCATAACGCGATTCGCCATCCTCGCAGTTATGGCTCTAACGTTCGTGTAATGCGGCAAGCGTGACGTGACGCCATGGGCAGGCATTTCAATTCCGCCAGCGCAATATGCTTTCAGAGTGGTTGAGAGTATCAATCCGACTTCACACCTTATTATCGTTGGCAAATCCAATGCATTCTCCCGGTTCTGTGTCGGGTCATCATTGACGAACATGAGCCAGGAAGTGACTACAGGAAGACAAAATGAGATCTTCATCGCTGCGGATGCGGCTACGGAGTCAGCCGCACTATTTGCCACAATAGAGGCTAATCG
>JBAXRC010000212.1:0-4845 GCA_037131415.1 bacterium
GATTAAGTCCGTCCATCGCCTCCGGGGTATCAAGGTCCCCCACATACGGCGAGAGCACCACGCGATTCCCGGATCCCATCGCCACCGCATTCTTCATGTCGGCTCCCATCGCCAGGACCGTCCGCCGCAGCGGGACTCCCGGCACGATGGGATTGGGAGCATAGCCCCGCGCACGGCGCCAGACCTGCGGCTTGCCGCCCCGGACCACGCACACCGAATCGTCATTGCGCAGGTTGATTTCCCGGTCATGCATCAGAAAACCATCGGCAATCCCGGCCAGTCTTTCCCGCGCCTCCTCGTTGCGGATACAGATCGGCTCGCCGCGCCGGTTGCCGCTGGTCATGATCAGCAGGTCAAAGACGGGCGTCGCATCCCCTTGGATCGGATTCATCAGGAGATGATGTAGCGCCGTGGTGGGTAGCATGACGCCCAGCGTCCTCGTGTCCGGCGTGATCACCTCGAGCGGCAAACCCGCCCCGAGTGCCCCCGGAAGAACATCCAGAATGACAACGGGAGCCTCGGGCGAGGACAAAAGCGCGGCCTCATGAGCGGAAACCCGCGCATACTGCGCCGCCACATCCAGGTCGCGCGCCATGACGGCAAAGGGTTTGTGCGGCCGCAGTTTCCTTTCACGCAACACCTGTACCGCCTTCGGGTTCATGGCATCGACCGCCAGGAGAAAGCCGCCCATCCCGCGGACGGCAATCACCTCACCGCACGCCAGGGCCGCCGTCGCCATCCTGATGGGGTTTCCCCGAATCACGGTCCCGCCTGAATCCTCCAGCCAGACCTGAGGCCCGCACACCGGGCAGGCGGTGCTCTCGGCATGGAAGCGCCGGTCCGCCGGCCGGGTATAGTCTCCCAGGCAATCCGGGCAAAGCGGAAACACCTTCAGGGTCGTCCGCTCCCGGTCATAGGGCATGGCATTGACCACGGTGTACCGTGGGCCGCACAGGGTGCAGGTGGTGAAAGGATAGCCGTAGCGGCGGTTGGCGGGATCCATAACCTCACGGACGCAGTCGGGACAGGTGGCCAGATCGGCCGGAATCAGGACTTCCGAAGCCTCATCGCCCGCGCTCTCCCGGATTTCGAAGTCCGCACGGACACCGGGCGCCAGGGATTCTTCCGACACAACCACCACCGTAGCCAGCCGGGCATTGGCGGGGAGGCATCGCGGCAAGCGCGACAGAAACGCATCCACTTCAGCGGCATCCCCCTCAAGGGCCAGCCGCACGGAGCCGGACCGATTCTGCACCCAGCCCCCGAGTCCCGCCTCACGCGCCAGCCGGTACAGCGCGGGCCTGAACCCCACCCCCTGAACCACTCCCGTGATCTCGAGAATCCTTCTCATGATTGTTTGGTGCATTAAAATCGAAAAAAGTAGAACACATCGGCCGGATTTAGACAATGCCAGATCCGGAAATCAGGATTCATCCTTACTTTAGTCTGGACACTCACCCGTGAAGCGGGAAAACTGGGAGCCACTTATGAACACTACCCACTTAGGGATCGTTATGGGGGCACCCTTGTTCATGGTCATGACCCCGGCGCATGCCTTGGAGTTTCAATCCGCGTGGAAGTTTGCCGGGGATCCGGGCGGGAAATAACATGTACCTCGACTTCTTCAACCTCAGGGAGATGCCGTTCAACATCACGCCGGACCCGCACTATCTCTTCATGTCGCGGCAGCACCGCGAGGCGCACAATCATGTGATGTATGGCATCCGCGAGCGGAAGGGGTTCATCCAGCTGACCGGCGAGGTTGGTTCCGGGAAAACCACCCTTTGCCGCGCCGTGCTGGCAGAACTGGGCCACAATGTCCAGACCGCCCTGATCCTCAACCCCTGCCTCACGGAAACCCAGCTGGTACGGGCCATCCTGGAGGACTTCGGCCTCAAGACCACAGGCAAGGACATGCTCAAGCTGATCCAGACCCTCAACACCTTCCTGCTGGCCAAGCTTGAGGCGAAGGAAAACGTGGCCCTGCTGATTGACGAGGCCCAGAACCTGTCCCCGCGACTCATGGAACAGATCCGCCTGCTCTCAAACCTGGAAACCACCCACCAGAAGCTGATCCAGATCGTCCTGATCGGGCAACCGGAACTGGCCGACAAGCTGAAGGACGCCTCCCTGCGCCAGCTCCGACAGCGGATCACCGTCAGGTACCATCTCGGCCCCCTCGATGAAAGCGAGATCGGGGCCTATGTGGCGCATCGGCTGACCACCGCGGGGGGAAGTTCCCGGCTCTTTTTCGACGCCAAGGCACTGCACCTGGCCTTCCGCTATTCCGAGGGGATTCCCCGTCTGATCAATGCCGTCTGTGACCATGCCCTGCTGGCCGGCTATGTGGCCGGAACCTGGGCCATCGACGGCCGGTGCATGAAGCGCGCCATCGCCCAACTAGAGGGGAAGAGTTGAGAAAAAACCCCCAGGGGGCGTCCCCCTCTATAACTGACCCATTTCGTATATTTTCTTTTTGTCCATACTCCGGCATCTGCTAGACTCGTGACCATGGCGTTTTACTCAACCATAAGAAAAATGCTGCTACCGGGACTGATCCTGATGGCGGCGTTGCCTTTGACGGTTGAAGCCCTTGCCGTCAAAGTGGGCGTGACCCTTACCCCTCCCCTGACCTCCATCAACCCGTCCGACGGAGCTCCCGAGGGACTCGGCATTGACATCCTCAAGGACATTGCCACCACCAAGGGGTGGACCCTCTCCTTCGTGGTGGATTCCCCCACCATCATCATGGACAAGTTGGCGCGAAGGGAAATTGACATCATGGTTCCGGCGCCACTGCCCATGGACGGGGCCGGCAACCTGAACTTCACGGACAACGGCATCCTGTCCTCTTATGGACAGATCTTCACGTCCTCCCGCAAACTCATCCCCTCATTCCAGGATCTGGAAGGCAAAACGATTGCCGTGGCCCGCGACGATATCCACTACGCCCGCCTCCAAACGGTGCTCCGGGAGACCCGGATTCGCTGCCAATTCCTTGAGATGCGGCGGTACGAGGATGTTCTCGAGGCTGTTGAAAGCCATCGGGCTGACGCAGGCCTAGCCGACCATTTCTTCGGCGAACGCACCTGCGGCAACTACGGACTCTCCTCAAGCCTGGCCCTGGCAAGCCCTGTGGATTTCTACTTCGCCGTCGCCCGTGACACCAACCGGGCTTTACTCATCGCCCTCGACCAGGAACTGTCGAAACTTAAAAAAGACGAGGGCTCAGTGTATTACGCTTCACTGGCGCGGTGGACGGGATACCGGAAACCCCTTGCGCCGCTCCTCAAGGCCGCTTTCGTCGGGCTGGGCGTACTCGTCTGCGGGGGCCTTATTTTCCTGCTGATACTCCAAGGCCGGGCCATCGTCGACAGGAAATCCAGCAAGCTCCTGGCCGCCAACCAGCAGTTGCTGAAAACGGTCGACGAGCATCTGCGCCGGGAGACGGCGGCTGAGAATCTAAAAAACTGGTACCGGACGTTTCTGGACAACACCCCCGACGCCATCCTGCTCCACGGCGTGGACCCCAAAGGCCTGCCAGGCAAGTTCCTGGAAGCCAACAAAACCGCATGCAAGCGGCTTGGCTACACCCGCGAGGAATTGCTGGCGCTTTCCCCCCGCGACATCCTGTTGTCACCGGACGATGGAAACGTTCCCCATTATTCAAAATTGCTTTCAAAGTGGCGAAACGCGCGCCAGGCGGACTCCCCGTGCACTCCCGATGATATCGGTGTGACGACCTCTGAACTGTCATTCAAAACAAAAAGTGGAGCCGAGATTCCCGCGGAACTTAACGTCCGCGTGCTTGACCACGAGGGACAACCCGTCATCTACTGTTCCCTTCACGACATCACGACGCGCCGCAAGGCCCAGCGCGCCCTGCAGGAAAGCGAACGCCGATTCACCGATTTCTTCGCCCGCTCCCCCATCGGCGTGGCGCTCTTTGATCCCAACCGGAGCCTTACCGACGTCAACCAGGCCGCCCTGGCGATATTCGGGGTCAGTGAACGGTCTTCCTTCACCGCCACCCGCCTGCTCGAGGCCGAATACCTGTCACCAGAATCCCAGACGACACTCTTGAAGGGCGGCACGGTCCGCTATGAGTCAAGTGTTGATTTTGACGCGGTCAAGCGGGAGAACCGTTATCCGACAAGCCGTACAGGGAAATGCAATTTTGATGTTCTGGTCACGAATCTCGGCCTGGATCCGGACTTCAAGCCCAAGGGCTATATGGTCCAGATTCAGGACATCACTGAGCATCGCCGCGCCGAGGCGTCCCTTCACCAGCACGAGCGAATGCTCCGCCAGGCCCAGAAGATGGAAGCCATCGGCACCCTCGCGGGCGGCATCGCCCACGACTTCAACAACATTCTCACCCCTATCATCGGCTACACCGAGATGGCCATGCTGACTGCCCCTCCCGATGATCCGGTCATTCCCAACCTGGAGGAAGTGCTTAAGGCCAGCCACCGGGCCAAGGATCTGGTCAAACAAATCCTGACTTTCAGCCGGCAAACCGAACATGAGGTCAAACCCATCCGGCTGATCCCGCTGATCAAGGAAGTCACTCAACTTCTGCACGGCTCCGTTCTCCCCTCCATTGAACTCCGTCTTAATATTCTGTCGGAACGGGATATTGTGAAGGCGGATCCCACCCAGATGCATCAGGTAATCATGAACCTGTGCACCAATGCCCTTCACGCCATGAAAGACAAAGGCGGGATCCTGGAGATTGGCATCAAGCAACTGGTGGTGGATAGCCGTACCCATGGGCCCCTGGCCCGCTTGCGTTTTGGTACGTATGCCGAAATCACCATCCGCGACACCGGTCATGGCATGGAG
>JBAXRC010000213.1:0-4840 GCA_037131415.1 bacterium
GCTGCACCGGATCAGGAATTCTTTTCATCCGCGTTCTCTGCGTTCATCTGCGGTTAACCTCTTCATGGATAGCCCTGTTGAACCATTCTTTTCCGAGGTGGACCGCATCCTCCGGGCACGGTTAGTCCATGCCCGCCTCTCCATGGTGCCGAACGCC
Organism: bacterium; assembly: GCA_037131415.1. Lineage (GTDB taxonomy): Bacteria > Verrucomicrobiota > Kiritimatiellia > CAIKKV01 > CAITUY01 > JAABPW01. The sequence goes on from JBAXRC010000213.1 coordinate 158, forward strand.
ACTCGGAGATCGTCGTCCACCCTGGTGCCTATCCTGCCAATTGCCAGGAAACGCGGAGCCAAACGGTTATGACGGGAGGTGCGGCGGCCTGGATTCCCTGGAGCCTGCTGGTGTTCATTGTTCTCACCCGCCTGCCGGGCCCACCCCGCACAGCCGTGTCGCGCAGGGAACACTTCGCCCATGCCATGTCGCCCGTCGCCGCCGGAATCACCTTTCTGGCCCTCACTGGACTGCTTGTCAGGGTGATGGTTTTTCATGCACCCTTCTCCGCCCTGTCCCTGCTGGCGGCACTGGCGGCCACGGCGGGAATCGCCCTGATCCCCATTGCTTTCGGCGCCAGACTCCTTCACTTTGCCGATCCCTGGCTGGCCCTGGCCCGATTCATGTCAGGAATCGCGCTGGCTTCCTGCTGGCCAGCCGCATGGGAAAATCAACAGGCTCTCTTCATCCTGGGTTCGGTTTGCGCCCTGTTGCCGGACACCCTGGACCAATGGGTGTCCCGCTTCATCACCCGGTCCCACCTCCATATCGCACCCGACCCCCTCGCGCCCGATGCCCAGCTGGCCGCCGATACTATTGCCATGGCCATGACCCGCTGTCTTGACCGGAGGGAACCCCTGGTCATTCAATTCTATCCCGGCCAGACGCAGGCAGGGAAATGGCACCGGTACACCCTTCGCTTCAACAATGAGGAAGGGTTGGTGGTGGTAACCCATGGCGACACGGTCACGACCGCCGCGATTCCCTGCCGGGTGACAACCGGCCAGAGCTTCACCCTTGAGTCTCCGGAAGGGATCCTGTCGATGAGATTGGAACCGGCACCGAACGGCAGGATCAGCCTTCGCGCCAACCCATGGGAACGCAACTGGAGCCACAGCCTGATCCTGGGCGCAGGCCTGGGTGTGGTCGCCTGGGTCCTCTGGGGTGTCCCTGCAGGCCTGATCGCGGGAGGCGCGATTGCGCTGCACGCCCTCGCCGATCAACTCGGCTTCAGCGACTCCGGCCTTCTATTTCCGGTCACGCGCAATCATGTGCCTGGCCTTCAACTCCTCCGGCCAGCCCACGCTCGCCTTTTTAACTGCAGTGTCTCCTGGCTGGCCCTCCTGATTACCGGCTGGAATGGGGCGCGGATACTGCTGCCAGTGACAATCGAGGCTCCCCCTCTGATTCCACTGTTGCTTCTGGCGGGCGCATTGCCCATTGGAGGACTGATGTTGCTGGCAAAAACTATTTCGCCGGCGAAATCCGGATTGTAACCGTCCGGTTCTTGCGGACCGCTTCCGGGGTATCACCCGGGAAGGGCGGATTCACCTCACCGGCGGTGGCGGCGACCAGCATGGACGCAGGAATGACCGCGTGCCGGCCAAGATACCGGATCACCTCCACGGCGCGCCCCAGGCCCAGTTCCTTGTTATCCTTGAAAGGCCCATTGCTGCGCATCGGGATGGAATCGGTGTGGCCTACAACCAGAACCGTCCAGTCATCCGCATGCTTCGCCAAGACCCCGCCCAACTGGTCGAGGCACTTGGACTGGCCGGGATCCAGCGTCACCCGGCTTTTAAAAAGGGGGTTGTCGAACTGCAACTCGACGACCCCCTTGTGTTCCTCAAGGATGTTGACACCCAACGTTGCGAGGGCCTGGAGATCGGTCGTATCGATCGCCAGGGACTTGACCTCTACAGGCGGCACAATCACCGCCGGAACAGGCTCGGGCGGAACCGGCCGCAAATCGTTTATCACCGTGTTCTGCGCCCGGCCCAGGCGATGCGTCACCAGCCACCCGCTGACACCGCCTCCAACCAGGAACAACACCACCCCGGCCACAACGGCCATCCCGATCCGGCCTGCCGTCCACCAGGGTTTCTCGACCATTACAACATCCCTGCGAACCTCGGTGACCGGAGCGGGCGCGGAGGGCATGGCGGTGTCCGTTTTCGCCGGCCTGGGCGAAGCCCCCGCCACGCCGAGATTCTCCGGGACGCCGCCCAGCAAGTCGCCCAGTCCGCGGCCGAGCGATCCATTCTTAGGCGGGGGCATGGGCGCTCACTTCCTCAACCGGTTGAACCGGCTCCGGCACGGGCGATGGCGCACTGACAAAGGCCGGCACATCCTTCTGTAAGGATTTTTCAAAGGGGGACTTGAGCTTGAAGCCGCTGGCGGAATCGCCCTCGTCCTCGTCGGCCCCGCCGTTCCGCCGGGCCAGGAATTCGCGGGCCAGCTGACGATAGGCGACCGCGCCGGTACAAAGCGGATTATAGGCGACAATCGGCTTCCCGAAGCTGGGCGCCTCACTGAGCCGGACATTCCGGGGGATCAGGGTCTCATACACCTTCTCGCCGAAGTGCCGTATCACTTCCTGCACCACCTGCTGGGACAGGTTCGTTCGCCCGTCATACATCGTCATGACAATCCCCTCGAGCTGGAGGCCGGGATTCACGCCGTTCTGGCTCAGTTGCTGGATCAGGCGGGTCATCACGCTCAACCCCTCGAGGGCATAATACTCGGCCTGGAGGGGAATGATGACCGAATGGGCCGCCGCCATCACGTTCATGGTCAGGACTCCGAGCGAGGGCGAGCAGTCGAGGATGATGTAATGGTACCGGCCCGAGGCGATCACGCCGGACAGGATGTTCCGGAGCCGGTGGAGGTAATTTTCGCCACGGGCAATCTCCACCTCGGCGCCAGCCAGGTCGATTTCAGAGGGGATAATGCTCAGATGCTTGACGCACGTGGGCTTGATCAAGTCCAGCGCCTGGACTTCGCCAAACAGGGCGCGATACAGGCTCGCACCGGGTTCCTTCTCCAATCCCAGGCCGCTGGTCGCATTGGCCTGGGGATCGAGGTCCACCAGCAGCACGTCCTTTCGCTTCTCGGCCAGGCAGGCCGCCAGGTTGATGGCCGTGGTGGTTTTTCCCACCCCGCCCTTCTGGTTGGCTATCGCTATGACACTGGTCTGCATCCGTTCCTTCTCTTCTCCACAACAGAGGCGGCAAAGTCTACCCATCCCCCCGCCTGCTGTCGAGCCATCCGTTGGTGCAGGAACAAGGCGGCCCACACCCCGGGTTCACCCGCGTTTCCGGTTGACCCCCACGCGCGGGCTGACCTACTATCAATCCAACAAGTAAACGATTTATGACAGACCAGGCCTTCAAGTCCTTTTTCGGGGAACAGACGGAACGCTGGGCGGGATTCAAACAAACTGACCCCGCCTACCATGCGGGAATCGAGTCGTTCATCACCGCTATTGCCGCCTACGGCATCACCTCCAGCCGTCCCGCCATCGATGAATCCCGCGTCTATTCCCATGCCGGAATCCGCCGGCTGATCGAGGACTTCATCAGGCAGCACCCGGACCGTCCCCTCCCCCTGGAACAGTTCACTTTTGTGCGCCTCATTCACGCGGAATCATGCCAGGCTGACCTGGACACCCTCCTGATCGATCTCGCCGGTGCCCGGCACCACCTCATCCGCTTCTCAAAAATCTACAACATCAGCACCGACCTGAACCTCCATGTCGAGGGATTTGATGCTGAACTGGTTGCCCGGCTCTGCGGTTTCCGTGAAGACTCATGCCTGGAAACAATCACCGTGGTCTTTGGATTCCCGCCCCTCACGCCTGATCAAGCCAAGGTCTGGCGATCCGAACTCGCCATCTTTCTGAATGATCCCCGCGCGCATGCGCCGGGCGTCCTGCTCGCCGGCTTCCCCTTGTGCTTCGCCCCGTCCCGTCACTTCAAGACCCTGCTCCGGTATTCCGTTCACAACCTCAGGGGACTGATCGGCTCCCAGCGCAAATCCATTCAGTCCGTTCTCGGCACGGCTCGCGAATCGTTGCCCCGGTGCGCCACTTGCCGAAACCATGCCGCATGCCACACCTTCACCGCCATTCTGGGCAATCCCGACTATGACGCCGTTGTCATCCCCCAGACGGAAGATTCGGTTGCCTTCATCGGCGGCAGCATCCCGAAGGAGGCGCGTCCGGCGGATGATCGCCTCGTCATCACCGCCCCCGCGGAGCAGGGTGACCTCCTGATGGCCATTCTCGCGGGATTCAGGAACATCCTGATCATCGACGGTTATTTCTACTCGAAATTCCCCTGCACCACGTTCGAGGTGATGCTGGCCCTCGAGCAGGGGCTGAACGTCTTCGGCGCGGCCAGCATCGGCGCCCTCCGGGCCGTGGAGCTGGATCATTACGGAATGACCGGCATGGGCTATGTCTATGACACGCTCAAGCGCAAGCCCGTCAAGCCTTACCACATCGTTGCCCAAACCTACACGGAGGAGGACGCAGCGCTGACCCCTCCCCTTGCCGATATCATTTATTTCCTGAACAGCGCGGTGGCCGCAGGAGTTTTGGCGGAAGCGGACTCGAAAAAACATCTCGCCGTGGCCACGGAAATTCCCTTCCCGCTCCTCTCGTTCCCCTATTTCCTCGAGCAGGCCGGAGGGTCGCCGGAACTGCGGAAATTCCTCAAGCAACAGGGCGGCCCCACGGTGTTCAATATCAAGAAGCAAGATGCGCTGAAACTGCTCTCCTCCTACCGTGGCATCCTGGCAGGGAGGGAACCCGGCTATGTTCGCGACACCTTCCTCAATGCCGCCGAAGCCTGCCTGGGGCGGTTGCACCGGAAATACAAGGAGGGGCATGACCTCTGCCTGATGGCGGAATGGCAATCCCAG
>JBAXRC010000214.1:0-4833 GCA_037131415.1 bacterium
CCCGGTGACCGGGGCGGGCGGCGCACTATCAGGCCGCTCAATGGCCTGGATCACCGCCTTCGCCGCATTCGGGTACATCACAATTACCGGGCATTTTCCCGCCACCAGTTCCGAGACGGCCGTGTATGTCGTAGGGCAGGCCAGCAACCCGGTAACGCCACTTGTGAGCAACCGGGTCACCCGTTCCCTGGCGGCCGCCGGATCGGCAGGGAAGGTGACGACCACAAGCTGGTAACCTGCTTCAGCAAGAGTCGGCTCAAGACTGGGGATCAGCGCCAGGGTATCGGTCTTGGTGCTGGCGGAAAGCACCAGCCCGATTTGCCGGACTTGCGGCTGGATAGCGGGCGCCATGGCGGGCGTGGCGGGCACCTCGGGAGTCGGCCCGACATCCAGCCCGAGCGCCATCCTCTGGGCCACCGTATTCGGCTTATAGCCCAGTTGGCGGGCCGCTGCCCGAACCCGCTCCTGGGTCGACGTACCGATCCGGTACTTGGATGCCTTGCCATTGAGCACCAGCGACGCCGTCGTCAATCCTGCTCCCGCCGCTTCCGCCACTGCCTTGAGCGTTACTTTACCATTCATGCTAAAGCGCTTTAGCATTGATGATTGTCAGAATCAAGAAGGATTACAAGAAGGATTATTGGGAGCCGGATGATTGAAGTTGCGAAGGTCGATTGCGCAGACACCGTCTGCGTAATCTCGAATATTCCAGACACTGTCGGGAATATCTTCCCGGATGATTCCCTCGTGACATGTTGGCATTTTGCCAGCATCACTAATTTTGCAGACGGTGTCTGCAAAATCTCCCACTCCACATGATACAGTCTCATCTGCTGAAGATTGGAACGTGACCACCATAGACTTTATTAAATGCCGTGCCGCCAGCATCCGGTCCCGTGTGGCACTCAGGATCCGATACCTGTCAGCCTTGCCGTTGATGATGATCGATGCGGTGCTATCGCCATCATCCCCCTTGAACTATTGGCACTGATATTGCACCATGCCAGCCATGGACGTTCTTTCTGGCATCAAGGATAATCATAAGCGTGGCAATGTGGGGGATTTCCTTCGGGAGAAGATCCAGTCGGGTTCCAAGCTGTCCTTCGTTTCCGCCTACTTCACGATCTACGCCTATGACATGATGCGTGCCCACCTGGAATCGGCCGACTCTCTCCGGTTTCTCTTTGGTGAACCCCGGTTTGTCCGGAATATCGATCCGGACAAGACCGACAAGAAGGCGTTCGATAAAACAGAACCGTATCAGGAGCTTTGCGACCTTTTTGACAAAGAAACCGGCCACGGCCAGGATATGGCCAAATATGACGACCTACTGGGGAAGGCCGTCAAAAGCATTGCAGGAACATTCAAGAAACGCATTGCTGTCGGATTGACCGCCGGACGGGATTTTGTGATCCCGGATCAACATGAACAGGCTAAAGATGATGACGATTTTGAACTGATAACGTGGTTGATAATTAAATGAAAACTTTGGAACGATTTCTCAGCGAGTCGCCGCAGATTCCACTGGCCACGGTCTGGCTTTTAAGTGACTTGGCTGAATACCGGGGGAAACAGGAATTATTCACGAAACAGTCTCCTCAAAAATTGGCGAGTTTGCGTGAAAACGCCATGATCGAAAGTGCGGTGGCCTCCAACCGTATTGAAGGAGTGGAGATCGATCGTCTTCGCATTCGCGAGGTGGTTCTAGGCAAAGGAGCCCTGCACGACCGTAACGAGCAGGAGGTTCGAGGTTATCAGTCGGCATTGGCTTGGATCCATTCGGAAGGGGCACAGTTACCCTTGTCGGCTGCGACGATCCTGCGTCTCCATGAGTTGAGCCATCCAGAAGGCTATGACAGTGGAAAATTTAAGGAACGGGATGGAGAGATCATCGAGAAACACCCGGATGGACGGGTGACGCTACGTTTCAAGCCCTTGTCTGCGGCGGAGACTCCGGAAGCCATTGAACGGATTTGCGAGTTGTCCGATCGCCTGATCAAGGAGCAGGGGATCCCGCCATTGATCGTCTGGGCGGCCACGAATCTCGATTTCCTTTGTGTCCATCCCTTCCGAGACGGGAATGGTAGGGTTTCGCGCCTGCTGTTATTGCTGTCACTTTACCAGATGGGATTCACGGCAGGCCGTTTTATCAGCCTGGAGCGCATCATCGAGCAGAGCAAGGATCGATACTATCAGACTCTTCAGCAGAGTTCAGGGGGGTGGCATGAGGCCAAGCATGACCCTTGGCCTTATACAAACTACCTGCTTTACACCCTCAAGGAACTCTATGCTGAATTTGAACGGCGTGTGGGCGATATCTCGGCGCCGCTGGGTCATAAAACCGAAACTGTCCAATACGCCATTGCCGGTTTTCCCGGTGAGTTCCATGTCGGTGAACTTCAGGGGCGGTGTCCCGGAGTCAGTCTCGATATGATCCGTAAGATATTGAAGGATATGGCCTTAGATAAAAAAATACAGTGTCTTGGTAGAGGTAAGAAGGCGCGATGGAAGCGTATTGGGTAATGGGTAATGGTAATATGTAATTTATTAGGTAATGTCATCCTAGCGAAAGAGTGTAGTACACTTATAAACGTGTATTAGAGAGTGTACTCTGTCAGTTTTGAGAAAAGGTATTACCCTTTATGAGGGTAGTAATGAGGGTATTGTCGTGATTCGGAATTAGGTATTACCCAGTCAATTGGGTAACGAAATGGGTACTATGGATCTGAGAACCGAGATACAGCAACGCCTTCAGGCGTTCGAAAAGGGGAATCTGCGTGACAACGCGCTTGCGCTTCTCGGCACTCTCGGCTACACCAGCGAAAAACGCATTTCGTTTTCGCCTAATAATTTGGAGCAATTTCTCGCCACCTTCGCCCAGGGTAAGACCCTCAACGAAAAGTTAGCCTTGCCCGAGGAATGGAAGACCATCGACTTCCTGTTCCAGCTTACTGACGACGAGATTCTTGCCGCAGGCAACCAGAAATCCCTTTTTGACAGCAAGGGCGCTTACAACGGCACAGTTATCGAGAGCTACCTGTTCTTTGCTCTCGATCTGAAGGGCCGCCACTACACCCGTACCGCCCTTGCCGGGATCACCCGTGAGCGGGAATGATTATTGCCCCTACGGCAGTGGCAAGAAGTTCAAGAAGTGTTGCGGGAAGTAGGGTTGGCGGAGCCCATCGGAAGCATGCTGAAGCGCTTTAGCATTGAGGATTTCATCGGAACCACCCGGTGACAGGAACGGCGTCCCCTTGGATTGCGGCTCAGTTTGATTGATATTATTGAGTTTATAAAGTTCTTGTAAACTCACTAAACGTTCTATAAAAATACGCCATGAATCCAATTGAAAACCCATTTGCGCCTGGAGCGGGAACGCCACCTCCGGAATTGGCTGGTCGTGGCGAACTTCGTGAGACCGCACGAATTGCCATCGCGAGGGTTCGTCGGGGATTGCCTGCGAAAAGTATCCTGATGGTTGGGCTCCGGGGGGTCGGAAAGACCGTTCTTCTCGACCGCATCCGGGATGATGCGGAAGGTGAAGGCATTCAGACGATGCGCATTGAAGCCCCGGAAAACCGTTCGTTGCCTGCCTTGCTGGCGCCTCAGTTGCGCCAGGCCCTTTTGAGGTTGTCCCGGAATCAGCAGGCCAAGGAACTCGCCCAGCGCGCCCTCAGGGGGCTTGCGGGGTTCGCCAAGGCGCTCAAGGTGAAATATAACGATATCGAGGTGGGATTTGATTTCGAGCCGGAAGCCGGGCTCGCTGACAACGGGGATCTTGAGCATGATCTCCAGGCGTGGCTCGAGGTTGTAGGAATCGCGGCCAAAAATGCCGGGACGGCAGTAGTTCTGTTTGTCGATGAAATCCAATATGTGAAGGAAGATGAACTGGCCGCGTTGATCACCGCGCTGCATCGAACTACTCAACGCCAGTTGCCCGTGATGCTGATGGGGGCGGGCCTCCCCCAGTTGAGAGGTCGGATGGGGCGCGCCAAGTCGTATGCGGAACGGTTGTTCGATTTCCCGGAAGTCGGGCCTCTGTCTCCGGACGCCTCGCGATTGGCCATCGTTAATCCTGTTCATGCGCTGGGTGTCAACATCAACGGCGACGCTGTTGATCGCATTCTTGCCGATACTCATGGCTATCCTTATTTTCTCCAGGAGTGGGGGGAGCACGCTTGGGATGTGGCGGATGTTTCACCCATAACGCTTGATCATGTGATCCAAGCCAAGACTGAAGCGATTGCTGCTTTGGATGAAAGCTTCTTCCGGGTGCGTTTTGATCGGCTGACTCCGGGAGAGAAGAAATACATGCGCGCCATGGCGGAAATCGGACCCGGGCCGCATCGGTCCGGGGATATCGCGGAGATACTCAACCGTCCCGTGACGGCTTTAGGTCCGACCCGAAATCAACTGATATCAAAGGGGATGGTGTGGAGCCCAAGCCATGGTGATACGGCCTTCACGGCGCCGTTGTTCGACGAGTTCATGAGGCGGATCATGCCGAATGATGAATGGCGGGAGTGACTTTGTCGACCGGCGGTTGAGCGGGAATGATTATTGCCCCTGCGGCAGTGGCAAGAAGTTCAAAAAGTGTTGCGGGAAGTAGGGTTGGTGGAGCCCGTCAACAGCATGCTGAAGCGCTTTAGCATTGAGGATTTGCATGTGAGCCAGGAGAGATCGCCATGATCATTCGGTTAACGACGAAGCTGGGGAAGAAGATTCATGTGGAACCGACGGTGGTGCTACCGGCTGATCCCAATCCGTTTGCGGATTGGTCGGCAAGAGTGTTCACGGTCGAACGGGCGCAGTACATCCTGGTCACCAATACCG
>JBAXRC010000215.1:0-4788 GCA_037131415.1 bacterium
CAAGATCAAGTGCGTCATGGCGACCAAGTCTCCTGATCAACTTCCCTGGAAAGCCCTGGGCGTGGACTATGTGATCGAATGCACCGGCCTGTTCACGGATTCCGAGAAGGCCAAGGGCCATCTGGCCGCGGGCGCCAAGAAGGTCATCATCTCCGCACCTGGCAAGGGCGAAGTAAAGACCATCGTGATGGGTGTGAACGAAGGCGAATACGACAGCGCGAAGCACGCCATCGTCTCCAATGCCTCTTGCACCACCAACTGCCTGGCCCCTGTGGTCCATGTGCTGTTGAAGGAAGGGTTTGGCATTGAGACGGGTTTGATGACCACCATTCATGCCTATACCGCGACCCAGAAGACCGTTGACGGCCCTTCCAAAAAGGACTGGCGTGGCGGTCGTGCGGCGGCCCAGAACATCATTCCCTCCACCACCGGTGCCGCGAAGGCCGTGGGTGAGGTGCTTCCCGCTACCAAGGGCAAGCTCACGGGTATGGCGTTCCGTGTTCCGACACCGGATGTCTCGGTTGTGGACCTGACGTTCCGCACCACCAAGGACACCTCGATCGAGGAGATCGATGCGGCCCTCAAGAAGGCGTCCACGAGCTACCTCAAGGATATCCTGGGCGTTGCCACGGAAGAGCTGGTCTCGACCGACTTCATCCACGATCCCCGGTCCTCGATCTATGATTCCCTGGCCACCCTGCAGAACAACCTGAAGGGCGAGAAGCGCTTCTTCAAGGTCGTCAGCTGGTACGACAACGAGTGGGGTTACTCCAATCGCGTCGTGGAGCTGATCCGCTTCATGGCTGGCAAAGACGGCGTGAAGTAAGACGTCTCTGAAGAATGACCAGTGTCGAGGGGTGGTGTCAAATCCCCCCTCGGCACTTAACGCTTTTATAGACAGGAGGAGGTTCACATGACTAAGAAAACCGTTCGCGATGTAAACCTGAAGGGCAAGCGCGTCATCATGCGCGTGGACTTCAATGTTCCCCAGGACAAGGTCACCGGCGCCATTACCAATACCAAGCGCATTGAGGCGGCTCTGCCCACCATCAAGTTTGCCTTGGACCAGGGCGCTTCCGTGGTCCTGATGAGCCATCTGGGCCGTCCTGACGGGAAGGTGATTGCCAAGTTCTCGCTGAAGCCCGTCGCCGAGGCGCTCGAGAAGTTGCTGGCCCGTCCTGTGAAATTCCTGGCCGACTGCGTCGGTCCTGCGGTTGAAGCCGCCTGCGCGCCCGGCACCCTGAAGCCCGGCGATGTGGTTCTCCTGGAAAATCTCCGCTTCCATATTGAGGAAGAGGGCAAGATCAAGAATGAGGACGGCACGTCCGTCAAGGCCGACCCCAAGGCCGTCGAGGCCTTTCGCGCCAGTCTCAGCAAACTTGGCGATGTCTATGTCAATGATGCTTTCGGGACGGCGCATCGCGCCCATTCCTCGATGGTCGGCGTGAACCTTCCCGAGAAGGTGGCCGGGTTCCTGATGGGAGCCGAGCTGGAGGCGTTTGCCAAGGTGATCGACAATCCGAAGCGTCCGCTGCTGGCCATCCTCGGCGGTGCCAAGATCTCGGACAAGATCCCCTTGATCAACAACCTGATCGAAAAGGCCGACGAGATCATCATCGGCGGGGCCATGGCCTTCACCTTCAAGAAGGTCTTGCTCAACATGGAGATCGGAGCCAGCCTTTATGATGCGGATGGCGCGAAGATGGTGAACGACATCATGGCCAAGGCGAAGGCCAAGGGTGTGAAGATCCACCTGCCTGTTGATTATATCTGCGGCGACAAGTTTCCCAAGGATGCCGCTTCGGAAGTGGCTGTGAAGCCGGCTGATGACGCGTCCGGGATCCCGGTCGGCTGGCTGGGTCTTGATGTCGGCCCGAAGTCCAATGTCATCTTTACCGAAGTCATAGCCCGTGCCAAGACCATCATCTGGAACGGTCCCGCCGGCGTGTTCGAGGATCCGCGGTTTGATGCCGGAACCAAGGTCATGGCCGAAGCCATTGCCAAGGCGACTGCGACCGGCGCGATTTCGGTGGTCGGTGGTGGCGATACCGCCACGGCAGCCAAGAAGTTCAAGGTTGTGGACAAGGTGACCCATTGTTCCACCGGTGGGGGTGCCAGTCTCGAGCTGCTCGAGGGCAAGGTGCTGCCGGGCGTGGCCGCCCTGAGTGAGAAATAAGCCGTACGGCCATAGACAATAGACGTTAGACAAAAGATTTTAGGATCATACTATGCGAAAAAAAATTATTGCCGGTAACTGGAAGATGAACAAGCTGACGGCGGATGCCGCCGCCCTAGCGTCAGCCCTGAAGGCGAAACTTGCGGACAGAACGGACGTGGAGGTCGTGATTTGCCCGACGTTCACGGTGCTCAAGACCGTGGGTGACGTGGTGGCCGGAACCCAGGTCAAACTGGGCGCCCAGAACATGCACTGGGAGAAGGATGGCGCGTTTACGGGCGAGATTTCGGCCGACATGCTGCGCGATGTCGGTTGCCAGTATGTGATTCTCGGTCACAGCGAGCGTCGCCAGTTCTTCGGTGAGACCGATGGCGGAGTGAACCGCAAGGTCAAGGTGGCCCTGGCCGCAAACCTGACCCCCATTGTGTGTGTCGGCGAAACATTGGAAGAGCGCGAAGCCAACAAGACCGAGGATGTGGTGACCACCCAGGTGACCAAGAGTCTGGCTGGTCTGGATGAGACCAGTTTCCGGCGCATCGTGGTGGCGTACGAGCCGGTGTGGGCGATCGGGACGGGGCGCACGGCGACTCCTGCCCAGGCTCAGGAAGTCCATGCCCTGATCCGAAAAGTGCTTGCCAAGATGTGCAATCCCGGCGCGGCGCAGGCGGTTCGGATCCAGTACGGCGGAAGCATGAAGCCCGCCAACGCCAGGGAATTGATGTCCCAGCCGGATATTGACGGCGGGTTGATCGGCGGCGCGGCATTGGATGCGGCGTCATTTATCTCGATTGTGGAAGCCGCGGTCTGATAGTATTGATCAGACAAAAGGGGAGAATAAGTCATGGGTTTCTTTCATGGGTTTCTGGTGTTTATTTTAGTGGTAACGGCCCTGTTGCTGGTCGGGATCATCCTGTTGCAGAAGACCAAGGATGAGGGGCTAGGTCTGGCGTTTGGCGCCGGTGTGGGCGAAACCCTTTTCGGGTCGCGTGCCGGAAATGTCCTGACGAAGATCACGATTGGCTTGGCGGTCGTGTTCCTGGTGGACACGCTGATCCTCGGCTATATGGCTTCCGGAACGGTGTCAAACGGTTCGGTTACGGATCATATTCCGGCATCATCATTGCCGGTTCCGTCCGCTCCGTCCGGTGCCCTGCCTGCCTTGCCGGCAGGTGGCGATATTCCCGCGGCCACGCCCCAAACTCCCGCCGCTCCCTGACGGATTGTGGGACGCAAGACCACGGCAGCATTGATCCTGCTCCAAGGCCTGCTGGCCGTGGCCGGTTCCGCTGAAACCGTTTTACGTTACGAGACCCGGCGCATCACCGGGTTTGACCCTGCCAAGGCTATGGATGTGGCCTCCAGCCTGGCCGTCAGCAAGATCTATGAGGGGCTTCTCCAGTATTCGTATCTTGATCGCCCCTATCGCGTTGAAGCTTGCCTGGCTGAATCCCTGCCTGATATTTCCGCTGATGGAACGGTCTATACGTTCCGGATCCGGCACGGGGTCTATTTCCAGGATGATCCCTGTTTCACTCTAACGAAGGGGAAGGGGAGGGAGTTGTGCGCCGCCGATTTCATTTACGCCATCAAGCGCATTGCGGATCTCAAGGTGGGTTCCCCCGGCTACTGGCTGTTCCGCGACAAGATTATCGGGTTGGATGAATTCCGAGCGCTGTCGCAGTCTTCCGGATCCACCAGCTATGACACCCCGGTGGCCGGGCTGGAGGCACCCGATTCCTACACCCTCAGGATCCGGCTGAAGCGCCCGTTTCCCGGGCTCCTGTGGGCGCTCGCGATGAATTTTGCCTATGCCGTTCCGCATGAGGCCGTGGAATTCTACCGCGATGACTTCATCTCGCATCCCGTGGGAACCGGCCCGTACATCCTGGCCTCGCATGTTCACAACTACCGTCTTGAATTTGCCCGCAACCCGAAGTGGCGTGAAACCGGGCGGGTCGACCGATATCCCTCGACGGGTGCGATGGAGGATCGCCAGGCGGGACTCCTGCGGGATGCTGGAAAACCCCTACCTTTCATCGATCGGATTGTCCAGGTCGTGGTCGGCGATCCCTCCACGCAATGGCTCCTGTTCCTTTCCGGGAAGATGGACCTTAGCCCCCTGACGCGCGACAACTGGGATGCCGTTGTCACACCGGACCGGGCGCTCCGAAGCTCTCTTGTTGAGCGGGGTATCGTGATGAACGCCACCCCTGCGCTTGATACGTTTTACATCGGGTTCAACCTGTCTGATGCCGTGGTGGGGACGAATCGCCTGCTTCGCCAGGCCATGACGGCGGCCTTTGACCGTGAGCGCTGGTCGCGGTTCCAGAACGGAAGGGTGACGGCGGCGGTCGGACCGATCCCTCCCTCAATCCGGCCCGCGGGTAATGCTCAGAGCCCGTTTCCATTTGATCTCGACCGGGCCCGACGCCTGATGACGGAAGCCGGCTATCCCGGAGGAAAGGATCCGGTCACGGGACGGCGGCTGGAACTGACTTTGGAACTGGGTTCGGGCGACTCCGAGACCCGTGAAATGGCCGAGGTGCTGGCCTCTTTCATGGAAAAGATCGGGATTGTACTCAATCCGAGCTTCAACAATTGGCCCTCCTTCC
>JBAXRC010000216.1:0-4772 GCA_037131415.1 bacterium
CCCTGAAACGGCAGCGAGGTATTGCCGCCGCCGTCGCCCGTCATCTCCAGACCACTCAGCGAATCATCAATTATCGGATCAAGCATCTCGGAATCAATTCCCAGGATTACCGGCAGTAGCTTGTCCCGTTTGAAGCCTGTGACAGAAATGTAGCTGGTTACCGTTATGCTACAATCATGTTGCATGCAAACGATTCCGAACCAGCGATTCCATTCTGTCTGAATTATTCGTTGAATTAATTTCTCAAGACGCAACCTCTTAATCGGTAACAATTTAAGTCTGATTTATCAGACGACTACCGGCCTATTCATGTGCCCCTTGATCCCTGCTGGTACGCCCCCTGCTAAACAATTCCTCCTTTGTCCGTATTCAAATGCGAGTCGACAATGTTGGAAAAGGAGCGGAACTTGATGAAGAAACCGGGACGTGATTGGCGATGGTTTGGGTGCGTGGCGCTTGCGGGGGTGATGCCCGGGGTGGCGCTGGCCGGTGAAACGGCGATAGGTACGGCGTTGGCCGGTTCGGGTAGCGGCATTAGCGCGGCTGACACGGTTTGGGTCCTTTTGGGTGCGGCACTGGTCATGCTGATGACTCCCGGTTTGGCGTTTTTCTATGGCGGACTGGTCCGGCGAAAAAATATTCTTTCCGTCCTCATGCAGTGCTTCATGATGTTGTGCGTGGTCAGTCTGCAATGGGTCTTTTGCGGATACAGCCTTTCGTTCGGCCCCGATCTTTCCGGGATTATCGGGAGCTTGGACTGGACAGGTCTCACTGGCGTTGGTATGGAACCTTCCGATTATGCGCCGACCATACCGCATACGGCATTTGCCTTGTTTCAAATGATGTTTGCCGTGATTACTCCGGCATTGATCATCGGCGCTTTTGCGGAGCGCATGAGATTTTCGGCCTTCGTGGTGTTCAGTCTACTGTGGACAACCCTGGTGTATGATCCCGTCGCGCACTGGGTGTGGGGAAAGGGCGGTTTCATTGGATCCCTGGGCGGCATGGGGGCCGTTGATTTTGCCGGAGGAATTGTAGTTCACATCAACGCCGGCATGGCGGCTCTTGCCGCCGTGATTGTCCTGGGCAAACGAAAAGGTTTTCCGGATGCCATTTCGCCGCCGCACAATCTTCCCGTGGCGGTTCTGGGGGCGGGGCTGTTGTGGTTTGGATGGTTTGGATTCAATGCAGGTAGTGCGCTTGCGGCTAATCATGTAGCGGTCAGTGCTTTCATGGCCACCCATATTGCGGGGGCGATGGGCGGGTTAATCTGGTCGTTACTGGATTGGCTTAAGTTCGGAAAGCCAACCACGCTGGGAATGATCACGGGAGCGGTTGCCGGATTGGCCGCGGTGACGCCGGGGGCTGGCTATGTCGCCATTTCAGGGGCAATCTGGATTGGTCTATTCTCGGGGATCATCTGCTGGCTGGCCGTCACGGCGCTCAAGTCAAAATACCAGTATGACGATTCGCTAGACGCGTTCGGTGTGCATGGGGTGGGAGGCATCTGGGGAACGCTTGCGGTCGGGATCTGGGGAACAAAAATGGTCAATGCCGCCGGAGTGGATGGGTTGTTCTATGGTAATCCTCATCAGCTCTGGGTTCAGGCCAAGGCGGTAGGCATCACCATGGCTTACTCATTTGTAATGTCCCTGGTTCTGTTCAAGATTGTAGACTTCATTCTGGGACTTCGAGTGAAGGAAAATGAGGAAGCGATCGGGTTGGATTTGACTCAGCATCGTGAAGCTGGTTATACGCTGTTGGATTAGGAGGGAATATCATGAAATACATCATCGCCATTATTCAGCCGGACCGGTTGGACGAGGTTCTCGATCTCCTGACGAAAAAGGAGATTCATCTTTGCACGGTTTCCAACGTGGTAGGCCGGGGGCGCCAGAAGGGCATTGCGGAAGTGTACCGGAGTCATCGTGAGGCCGGCACGCTCCTGAAAAAGGTTAAGCTGGAGATCGCCATCAATGACGAGTTCCTCAAGCCGGCCATGGATGCCATTATCGAGGGAGGGCGGACCGGTCAAACCGGTGACGGCAAGATCTTTGTGTTTGATATGCAGGAGTGCCTGAGGATCCGGACCGGAGAAACCGGGCACGTCGCCATTGGCTGACCCGGCGGCCATTCCAAAAGTTTATCAGCCGGCGAATTTGCGCAGGTATTTCACCGATACCGTGAAATCCTTGGGCCAGGGAGCCTCGATAACAAGGGGTAGCCCTGTTGTCGGGTGGATCAATTCCAGTTTTTCGGCATGCAGTGCAGGACGAGCCATAAACGGTTTTTCGCCTTCCGGCTTCATCCTGTAGTCGCGCTTGAGTTGGGATAGCAGGAGAGGGAATCCCGTTCCGTAATCAGCATCGGCCACCAGTGGGCAGCCAATCTCCTTGAGGTGAACCCTGATCTGGTGAAGTCGCCCGGTGGTTGGTTCAGCTCGGATCAGTGAATACTTGCGGTACTTTTCAACAGTCGAGAAACGGGTGACCGCGGATTTTCCGTGGGTCCGGTCAACAACTGAAAGGCCCGGGTGAACCAGGCTCGGGGCAAGGGGCAGGTTGACTTCCATTTCGGGTTCAGGGAGTGCGCCCTGGATCAGCGCCAGATAGGTCTTTTTAGGATGCTGGTCGTGAAATTGGCGGGCAAGTTTAACCAAGGCTGGCTTGTTGAGGGCCATCAGGACGACTCCGCTTGTTCCCGCGTCAAGTCGATGGACATTCGCCACATAGCTCAATCCCAGCTTCACGGCCCAGGGACGCTGCAGTGCTATTCCGGCGTGGAGCAACCCCATCAGATTCTCCCGTGTCTTGTCCCATCGATCCGGCGCGATCAACAGCCCGGCGGGTTTGGACAGGGCGAGGATATCAGCATCGAGCGAAAGTACTTCAACTTCAGGCCAATTGGCGCTGAGGCGGAGTAATGATTCAGACGAGTTTTTTTTCATGGTGCCGGACTTTCAGGAAAAAGTTTTCAGGGCGGTAGGGGAGACACTTTCTGCATGCAGTCGGTGACGTCCTGAAACCGGAATGGTTTGGGAAGAACAGCGGTGAAACCGTGCGTTCTATAGGACGTCGTGGCGCTTTCCATCGAAGCCCCGCTGGCCATGATCGCTGTCACCTGGGGATCGAGTTCCCTGAGTTTCTTGATGGTCTCAATGCCGCCCATGCCGGTCTGGACAGAAAGGTCAAGTATGACAACGTTGTAGCGTGTTCCATTCTTGATGGCTTGCTCATAACGGACAAGACATTCCTCCCCGCAGGAGACGCATTCCACATCGTATCCCAAGCGATTGAGGAGCAATGTGATGATCTTGCAGATCGCCACATCGTCATCCATCACGAGAACCCTTTGTTTCATAAGGCTATATATATCATGCTGGGCGGCCATTGTCGAAGGGAAGAATCAGTCCAAGCAATGTGTAAACAGCCCGTCCCGGAGCTTGGGTTCAAACCAGGTACTCTTGGGAGGCATGATCCCGCCGACATCGGCGATATCCATTAATTGTTCCACCGTAGTCGGATGCATTGAGAAAGCGACCTGATGTTCCCCGGAAGCTACCCGTTTTTGGAGCTCTTTTGTGCCCCGGATTCCGCCCACAAACTCGATCCTCTTGCTTGTGCGCGGATCATCAATGCCCAGCAACGGGGCAAGCAGTTTTTCCTGGAGTACGGCCACGTCCAGGCGCCCCTCTGGCGGGGTGTTGGCTGGAAGTGACCAGTGGAGTTCATACCACACGCCGTCCAGGAGCATGCAGACTGTTCCGGGCATCGCTGGTACGGGTGAGGATGCGGGTCTCACGGTGAAACGGCTTCTGACGGCCTCCAGGAATGCCTGGGGGGTGCGGCCATTGAGATCCTTGACCAGACGATTGTAGGCGAGAATCAGCATTTGGCTGGCCGGGAATAGAACTCCCAGAAACCAGTTGTATGACTCGTCCCCGGTCTGGATTGGATTAGCGGTGCGCCGCTCACGGGCAACGCGAACCGCGGAGGCTGCCCGGTGATGACCGTCGGCGATATAGGCGACGGGCACATCGAGAAACCCCCTTTCAATCGTGGAGGGATTCTCGAATTTCCAGCCGGCATGGGCGATGCCGTCAGGCGAAACGAAGTCGAATAGTGGCGTGCCTGCCTCCGCTTCTCGGACCAGAGCATCCAGCTCGGCGTTATCCCGGTACAACAGGAAAACCGGGCCGCTCTGGGCGTTCAACGTCTTGATGTGGCGGGTTCGGTCGTCTTCCTTGTCCTGGCGTGTCTTTTCGTGGATCCTAATGATTTTGTTTTCGTATTCAACCGTGGAGCAACAGGCTACAATGCCGCGCTGAACATGCTTTCCCATGGTTTGGCGGTACACGAACAGCTGAGGGGACGTCTCCTGGTGGAGGATGCCTTCCTTTTGGAAACGAACCAGGGTTTCGTGCCCTTTTCGGTAAACAGCATCGGAGTATGGGTTTACCCCGGGCGCCATATCAATTTCAGCCCGGGAAACATGCAGGAAACTGAAGGGATTTCCCGATGCCAGGGCGGTGGCCTCTGTTGTATCCACGACATCATAGGGGACTGAAGCGATTTTTTCGGCAAGATCGGGCCGTGCACACCATGCCTTGAACGCCTTGATTTTCATTATTGTGCTCCTTTTCCGGAAAGGTTCTGAACCATGATCAAAGAGAGCCGATTGTCCGGATAACGAGACTGATGTCAAGTTTCGTGTCTAAAGGGGCGTGTAAATTCGTTTCTGTAAATTGAGTTGGGCTTGAAAAGGCGGGTCAA
>JBAXRC010000217.1:0-4752 GCA_037131415.1 bacterium
GGCCAGCACCAATATTGACATCGCCTCCGGCGCCGTGCTGGATGTGGCGGGCCTGACCTCGTACGCCATGCCTTCCGAGAAGACGTTCACTTTCGGGCTTTCGAGCTCACCAGGCCGGATCACTGCCGGCTCGCTCGATATCACCAGCGGCCGGATCATCCTGACCGGTACCACGTCAGAATGTCTGGCAGGTCAGCGTCTCCATCCTTTACGCTGGCGAAACCAACGCCACCCCGACCACCAGCTCCATCCAGAAGACCCGCCTCACGGGGTTCTCTGCGATTTCAAATCTCACGTCTGAAATGGTGGCGCTGGATCTAAGAGGCAATGCGACCGTGAGCCGCACCTTCACCGATCGTGCCAGCAAAACCGTCACGCAGGTGGTGATCTATCCGGATTCCGTCAGCAATGCCATTCAAGTGGCAGTCAACGGCCAGCTTGCCTATTCCATTTCCAAAACCGGCGTCCGCACAGACTTCGTCTTTGATTCCCTGGGCCGTCAAATCTCTGCTCTTCAAGGTGGACCGGGCGCTTCGCGCACGGTCGGCAACTTTACGGTCTATAACCAGCTCGGCCAGGTTGAGTCCACCATGGACGCCACCAGCAACGTCACGCGCTATGTCTACGACTCGCTCGGCCGCCGCACCCAGGTCATCGACGCCCTCAGCAACACCACCTTCACCGCATACAATGATGAAGGCCAGGTCCTCGCTACCTGGGGTGCAACCTATCCCGTAGCCTATGAGTTCGACAATGCCGGCCGCATGACCGCCATGTACACCTATCGCGGCACAAATTCCCTCTCCTCCTATTCTGAAATCAACAATCTGAAATCCCAAATGGATCGCACCCGCTGGCTCTACGATGAGGCTACAGGCCTGCTGACTAACAAGCAATATAGCGATAATCAAGGTCCCTGTTACACCTACACCCCCGACGGCAAGCTCGCCACCCGCACCTGGGCGCGCGGCGTTGTGACGACTTATTGTTATGACAGCCTGGGCCAGATGACCAACATCAGCTACAGCGACGGAACCCCGGGCGCAACCTTCACATTCAATCGGCTCGGTCAGCAGGCCACGATTACCGATGGGGCGGGCACCCGCACGTTTACCTACAACGATGCCCTGCAGCTGCAATCTGAAATCTGCAATCAGCAATCTGAAATCATGCATCAGTATGATGCGTTGGGCCGCCCGGCAGGTTTCGATGCAGGCTCCAGCCATTCCGTTCGCTACGGTTTTGATCTCCTGGGGAGATTCTCGACGGTTTCCAACAATGTGGGAGGCGCACTCCGTGCGGCGACGTATTCCCATCTCCCCGGTGCTGATTTGGTCCAGGGTTACACATCAGATTCGGGTGTTTCCTTGATGCGAGCCTACGAGCCAAACCGCAACCTCATCACGCAGAGCCTCAGCACCTCCGGAACAAACGTCGTTTCGCAGTTCGACTATTCCAACGATGCGATCGGGCGACGCATAAAACGGATTGATTATTCTTCCGTGACCAATGATTTTGGCTATAATAACCGCAGTGAATTAACCGAGGCTTTCATGGGAACAAACATTCACGGCTATTGTTACGATCCAATCGGAAATCGTATCTCCGCGACGAATAACTCGGTGACATGGAGCTATACCGCCAATTCCCTGAACCAGTATTCCCAAATGACCAGCAACGATGCGCCCATTACCCCGGAATATGATGCCGACGGGAACCTTTCGATCTACGGGGCTCTAGCCTGTTCCTGGGACGCGGAAAACCGGCTTGTCCAGGTTTCAAATGCCACAGTGAATGCCCGTTATAAATACGATTATATGTCACGCCGCTGCCAGAAAATTGCCGCTGGCGTGACAAATGATTTCCAGTATGACGGCTGGAATCTGGTTTCTGAGATTTCGAATGACGGATCCCAGGCAATCACGAACAGATATGTATGGGGCACTGATCTCAGCGGCTCGCTGCAAGGCGCCGGCGGAATCGGTGGCCTTCTTTCTGTAACCCGTAACGGGGAGACCTATTACCCGTTGTGTGACGCAAACGGAAATATTACAGATTACATCGATGCCAGTGGAGCCGTTGTCGCCCACCGTGAATTTGATGCATACGGCAACACCGTCGCGGCTTGGGGCGCCTTGGTGCATGAACTGCATTTCTGGTTCAGCTCGAAATACCTCGATGAAGAAACCGGGTTCTACTATTACGGCCACAGATACTTCATGCCGGAAATAGGGAGATGGTGCTCTCGGGATCCGATCCAAGAAACATTACTGTACATTGCTAGGGCTAATAGGACTGCGGTTGAGAACAACGCGGCTTTACGATTCGCGAACCTGTTTCTCGTGATGAGTAAAAAGTCTGTCTTAAGAGATGTATATCTGTTTTGCCGCAATAATCCGGTTTGCATGATGGACGGTTTCGGATTCAGTTATATAGGCCCAACGTGGTGTGTGTCTATTGGCAGTTATGACGAGTGGGAGCCTACTGGAGAAGCCCAGCATTCTGACTGGGTGCAGCTTAGGGTCGATGTATTACCGTGGTTGCCAGAGGTGACTGGATTTTTCGATTACTATTATATGGCGTGGTGGCAGCAACAGCGAAAAGTGCATGTCGAAGAAACTCTTTGCCGAAGTCTATGCGGAGAGTCGACGATCGAACGTGATTCTGTGCCAACAGGGGAAACAAAAACTCATTGGTGGACTACATGGATCATAACGCCAACGGGGGTAGACCCTAATGGGCCCTGTGATGATAGTAGGTTTTGTATGCTGTAAGAGGGTTACGCAAATGAAACTAACGAATATAAAAATCCCAAGTCTCATACTGCTGTTTGTGATTCTGGTCGGATGCGGACCTCGGGAATCCCGTTCACGTGGAATATATGACCGTGCATCGATCAGAATCGAAGCGGGCCAGATGGCTAAGATTACGCACCCCTCGGGGGTGGCGCTGGTTGACTTCACTTCCTTTCGATCTGATGGTGCGTCTTATCGGTGGCGCTTTCACGACAACTCCAATCAAGTGGAGACAGCAGGAGCCGGGGAAGTGAAGGACTCATCCATCAAGCTGCTTCCCAGTGTGAGATACCTGCCTTCCTCGGACACCAATTTCTATGTCTGCGCAGGACCTCTTCGTATTGTATGGTCTTATGGAAGCTTGTCGTCAGCAACCCTGTACTATGTGAAGGGTAGAGTAAAAGTTGAGCTATTGCCAGATACTGGATTTGAAACAGAGGTGCTGAGGCGCGAGGGGGCACCCATTAAAGAGTAGGTATCACGAGACAATAACCCATGGGCTATTACCTGACAACCGACCCACAAAACGCAGTGCCGCCGAAATCCTGGGTACCCCCGAAAACGCATACCCCCGGCTCACCGGTGAAGGAACGTGGCCACAGATACTATATGCCGGTAATAGGGAAGTGGATGGTGCGGGATCCGATTGAGGAGAAAGGTGGAGAGAATCTTCTTGGGTTCTTGGCGAATGATTCTATCAACAGGGTCGATCCACTGGGCCTTGTGTGGAGTTCCCGGCTTCGCGACTGTGTGCGTGAATCGTCCTTTACGATCCGCATTTGGGATCCCTCCTTTGGATATGGTCCCCACATCGCAGCGAGTCTAGACGCGAGTTTGGATGCCGACAAGTGTGCGTGCGTCTGCGAATTTCCGCGTTTCCGTCAGGAAGTGAGCTTTAGTCCTTCGCGCGGGTCCGATGGTTCCTACCTGATCGTCACTTCCTGGAAGGACGATAATAGCTCTTCGGGTTATTACAATGCGGCATCTGGCGGACGCTTCTCTGATACCATGAGCGATATGCCGACGCCAATCGACAATGTGATGCCCGGCCCCTTCGATACGGGTAAAGTGGAATTGTTCACAGAGGTCGTTTGCACTCAGGGAAGCGCAGCCGGGACGACGATAAAGACTGTCAAGTGGGGCTCCGAGGTTGAGCGGTCTTTCTACCGTTGGAACCGCTGGCGTCCTGTCTATACGTACAGCAAAACTTGGTGGCCGTCGGGGCCTTATCCTCGGTCATTTTGATCTAGGAGGACGGTGTATGAAACCACTAACAAGATGGATGATTTTCACTGCCGTGATCGTAGCATTCGTTATTGGCGCGCTCACGCTTGTTGTCTTCCTAAATATGGCTTCCGGGCCCAAAACGGTCGCTCCTGACATCCGCCAGTACGAGAATGATACCCGCATCTTCACGGACTTCCTCATCGGGTTCCATCAGAATCATGGTCGATACCCTTCGGTAGCCGAAGCATCTCAATACCTTGAAGGGAAGAAGACCGCGCAGGGCGCCAGTCTGCCGAGAATTGATCCATGGGGCACACCATACCAGTACACGCTTGCGGCCACGAATCGTGCATTCTTCTCGTCTGCGGGCGTTGATAAGCAATTCGGAACGATTGACGATTTGTGACGTTTCGAGTGTTGATGACCGCTCCGCTACAGGGGCGCGCCGCCTATTACCTGTTACCGGCCGCAGTGTGATTATACTTTCGCCTAAACTGTCATTATAGCGAGTTTGGCAAAGTGGCTGTTACCGATTTTTTTATGACCATATGTGCCGTCCGAATTGTGACTGTCTGAAATCGTCCTGATTTCCGCGCTATGATCGTAAAAAGCTCCCGTTCCTGTCATACAAGGGGGAATCGGGGTCACGGCTCCACTTTCTGCAATTCAAATCTCCCCGATAATGGGCATGATTCAGCAGGTGCTGGAGTGCAATCATGATTGCACTTTC
>JBAXRC010000218.1:0-4751 GCA_037131415.1 bacterium
GGACTCCGTCAGCCTCCTCTGGGCGGCACGAAGGGGACTCTCCAAATCGGAGATGATGGACCTCCTGGGGACTGAGGGGAAACCGCTTCCCACTGCCTACTGGGCACCGCTTTATCTCGCCATGGAGCATTCTCTCGTAGAGACTGACGGACGGATCACCTTCTTCCATGACTACCTCCGGACGGCCGTGGAGCACCGGTACCTTCCCTTCGGGGAATATAAACGGGCAGCACACTTGCGAGTTGCTGATTATTTTGCCGTACAGCCAAACAGTCAGCGGAGAATCGAGGAACTTCCCTGGCAGCTCGCAGAGGGGGTTGAATGGGACCGGCTTGTGGCGCTCCTCACTGATCCCACGTTTTTTTTGGCGGTCTGGATAGCCCGGAAATATGATGTCAAACAGTACTGGGTGAAGATCGAAGACGGATCCTCGCACAGGATGGTTGAAGCCTACCGATCAGTAATCCAGGAGCCGGAACATTTTCCATCGTCGTTTGTATTAGAACTCCGCACATTGCTATATGAAACCGGGCACCTGACCGAAGCGAGTGCCCTTGGGGAGTATCTGATCGAATCCTTACGGGAACTTGGAGACGCCGATGCGCTGCAGCGTTCGCTTGATAAACAAGCGAACATCCTTTATATCCGTGGCGACCTTAACCGAGCGATAGTTCTCCACAAGGAACAGGAACGGATCTGCCGAGAACTCGGGAACGTAGACGGACTGCAGGCATGCCTTGGACACCAAGGAGTGATCCTAAAGGACCGTGGCGATCTCGATAACGCGATGACACTCTACAAGGAACAGGAACAGATTTGCCGGGAACTCGGGAACGTCAATTCACTCTCAAAATCGCGCAAACACTTACGCAAGCCGGACTGATAAAAGCCCAGCGGGGCGTGGTAGGCGGCATCCAACTGGCACGCCAGCCTGAAACCATCACCCTGATTGAGATCTTCAAGGTTATGGACACGTCCAGCGCCCTGAATGAATGCCTGGTCAACCCTCACGCCTGCATCAGGGAGGAATACTGCTCTGTTCATCACAGTCTTCGGAGCATTCAGGCGGTTCTGGACCAGGAACTGACGAAAACCACCCTTGCCGGACTGATTTCCAACCAGAAGATTCTTGATCGTCAACGAAAGGAGAAACCATGAACAGTGATAAAATCAAGCAGGGCTCAGAACGCGCACCGCATCGCAGCCTCCTCAGGGCCACCGGTCTTGTGAAAACCGGCGATTTCAGCAAGCCTTTCATCGGTGTCTGCAACTCCTTCGACGAAATCATCCCGGGGCATGTCCACCTGGACAAGGTGGCCGACTTGATCAAAAAGGCCATCCGCAAGGCAGGGGGAATTCCTTTCGAGTTCAACACCATCGGCGTGTGCGATGGCATTGCCATGGGCCATAACGGCATGAAGTATTCCCTGCCCAGCAGGGAAATCATTGCCGATAGCGTGGAAACGATGGTCAAGGCGCATTGCTTCGACGCGCTGATCTGTATTCCCAACTGCGATAAGATCGTCCCCGGAATGCTGATGGGGGCGCTCCGGGCCAATGTCCCCACGGTCATGGTTAGCGGAGGCCCCATGGCCGCAGGTCACATGCCCGACGGCAAGGCCGTTGACCTGATTAGCGTCTTTGAGGGCGTCGCCGCCCATAAGCGAGGAACCATCGATGACGCAGGACTGCAATGCCTCGAGGAGCACGCCTGCCCAGGTTGCGGATCCTGCTCGGGCATGTTCACGGCCAACTCCATGAACTGCTTGTGCGAGGCCATCGGTATCGCCCTGCCGGGCAACGGCAGCATCCTGGCCACCGACCCGCGCCGCAAGAAGCTGTTTCGCCTTGCGGCCCGGCGTGTTGTGGAAATGGCGAAGGCAGGCGGACCACTCCCCCGGGAGATTGTCACCCAGCACTCGCTCGACAACGCCTTTGCCACCGACATGGCCATGGGCGGAAGCTCCAACACCGTCCTCCACGCTCTCGCCATTGCCCATGAAGCCGGGGTGAAATACGATCTGGAGCGAATCAACCAGATCTCGCAGAAATGCCCGAATATCTGCAAGGTCTCCCCGTCCTCCCCGTACCATATGGAAGACGTGGACCGGGCGGGCGGAATCAGCGCCATCA
Source organism: bacterium (assembly GCA_037131415.1). Taxonomy (GTDB): domain Bacteria; phylum Verrucomicrobiota; class Kiritimatiellia; order CAIKKV01; family CAITUY01; genus JAABPW01. Next base: position 2,134 of record JBAXRC010000218.1, read on the forward strand.
TCAAGACCATCGGCTCGATCCGAGGCCTTATCCACCGCGACGCCCCGACCGTCAACGGCAAGACCCTCTGGCAGAATGTCTCGCGCGCGGAAGTCCGTGATCCCCAAGTCATCCGCCCCATCGAGAACGCTTATTCCGCCGATGGCGGACTGACCATCCTCCGCGGCAATCTGGCTGAAGGCGGTGCGGTGGTCAAGAAAGCCGGCGTGGCACCAAGCATGCTGAAATTCCGCGGGCCGGCCGTCATCTTTGAATCCCAGGAAGAAGCCTGTGATGGCATTCTTCAGGGCAAGGTAAAGGCGGGGGACTGCGTCATCATCCGTTACGAAGGGCCGCGCGGCGGACCCGGAATGCAGGAGATGCTGGCGCCAACCTCTTATATCATGGGCGCAGGCCTGGGTGAGAGCGTTGCGCTGGTTACCGACGGTCGTTTTTCAGGCGGCACCCGTGGGGCCTGCATCGGGCATGTTTCACCGGAAGCGGCCGCGGGGGGTGTCATCGGCCTGATCAAGCCGGGTGACATGATCAATCTGGATATTCCCGGCCACAAGCTTGAAGTCGAGGTCTCGACTGATGAACTGAACCAGCGCCGGGCCGCAGCCACTCCGTTTACCCCCAAGGTGATCACCGGATACCTGAAACGTTACGCCCAGCTCGTCACCAGCGCAGGAACCGGCGCCGTAATGGAGTAACGAAGGAAAGGGTTGAGGATCAGGGAGCAGGGAGCGTCTTCCACTTGAGGAAATACAGCAGCCGCCAGTGCTTTCCTGCCTCGTCGCGGTGATAGCCGAACAAGCCCTTCAGGAGCTCCACGTCACGGGACTTGTCACTCGTTGTGTCATGCCCCCATGACGCCAGGGGAAAAACCGAGCGGGACGCCACGCCGTTGCTGGCACACCCCCAGCGAGCCAGCCCCCACAGAAGTTCACTCTGGTACCGTTGAGCCGTTCGTTCATGGCTGTAGAGCGTCCAGATCGGGGACAGGTTCCGCTCAATCGGGGCGGTATCCCGGAACGGCCATAAATCGGGAATTCGCAGGCGCGTGTCATCCTGCCGGGTTCGCTCATAGGAGGCGAGCGGCCAGAGACTGACATAACGATCCGTAGCCACTGTCGCCCCCTTCTTCGTGAACTGGTGCGCCTCGGAAGCGAAAATCGGAAACACCCGGACGTGGCTGGCCTTCTCGCCTGGATAGGTATTTTGCCGGTTCCAGACGAACGGCCATAGCCAGAACTTGCGGTTCTCCTGTGCCGTGGTCCGGCGCCCATACAACGGCCAGACATACCGCTTGTTCATCGCCTTCGAATTTACCGTCTGGTAGATCGGCCAGAGGAATGTGTTCTCCGTGCCGGAGCGCCCCACGGAATGACGGAAGAAAGGCGGCAACACCATCCACGATTCTCCCGATTCCGTCTTGGAATGGCCGTATAACGGGAACAGGAGCCAGCCGTCTCCCTTGTTGCCGGGCTTCTCGGACCGGGCCGAGGTCCAGAACGGCCAGAGAATGAACCGGCTTTCCCCGACTCCCTTCTGTTCCGAGTACCCATAGAACGGGAACACCCGAAATCGCTCCAGGTCATCCCCTGTGGTCCTGGAAATAACCGGCCAGAGCCAGTGATCCGTCCGCAGATCATTCAACTCACTGTGCCAGTAGAGCGGAAACAGGGCGAATTCGATCCGATCCCGTCCAAAGAAATTGTCAATGCGTCCACCCAGCGGAAATACAGCACCATAATCCTCGCCCTCGCCATTCCGCCCCATCGCCAGCAGGGGCAGTATCCAGAAGCGGTATTGGGAAGGCGGATCGGTCGGACGGGGCCCGTAATACAAGGCCGTCAAAAAGCGCCAATCAGTCTCATCCTGCCAGCGGCGGATGTGCCCAACGGGCCACAGAATGTCGAGGGTTTCACACCCGCGCTCATCCTTAGTAAAAGTGAAGAAGGGCCGCACAGCCCTGAGGCTCGGAACCTCGTCAGCCGCGCCCCACTCCACCAGAGGCCCGAACGCACGGGTCCGGTCGTAACCCGCGAAATCGGCGCCACCCGGCCCCGGACTGCCGAAGTCATGGGCGGGACTGGCCAAAAGCGGCCCGACCACTCCCAGCAGGACCCACAGTCCGTGCAGTATTCCGGGTATCCTCATCCGCCCTGCCGCGCAAAATAGTCGTTGATCTGATGTTCCTTGCCGAAGATGGCGGCGATGAGCGCTGTCCGGATCCACATCCCATTGCGCATCTGGCGCCAGTAGACGGCCCGGGGATCCGCATCCACCTCAACGGAAATCTCCTGCCGGCGCGGAAAGGGGTGCATGATGACGGTATCGGACTTCAACATCGGGAGCTTGTCGCAGGTGAAACAGTAGCGGCTGATGTCGATTTTCCGCTTCTCGCCCGGCGCGTCCCACTCATCCTGGATACGGGTCATGTAGATGGCATCCGCCAGCGGAATGGCCCGGTCAAAGTCACTCATCAGCTCGAAACTTACACCGGCATTCCGCAACAAGGCCAGGATGTCATCCCCGATCTGGAGTTCCGGAGGCGCCACAAAAATCATTTTTACATTCTGGTAGTTCGTCAGCAACCAGGCCAGCGAGCGAACCGTGCGACCGCGGGCCAGGTC
>JBAXRC010000219.1:0-4749 GCA_037131415.1 bacterium
TTGTTCCCGTGGTCCAGGAAGCCGGCATGCATGGAAATATAGGGGGCCTGGAGATGTTTCGCGGCATTGCAGGCCTTGATGAAGCGGCGCCGGTTGGCAGGCCAGGACCGGTCGGGCACAATGCCGCCGGTACGGCGAATGGACTCAAGCGTTGAGTAATTCTCCTGCGGGAAGTTGACCATGGCGCAGGTAATGGTCCAGTCCGGTGATTTTGCCATCCCAAGTTGTGCCTTTGTGGACCCGCCGACGGCCAGATGGACATGCCTGACATGCAGTTTTCGAAGGCATGCCGCGACCTCGCTGAGGTCGTGTCCCAGCGACCAACTGCAAATTCCGATGGGCCAGCCCGGCTTGTGCTTCATTGAAAACTCCTTCTTACAAGTCAACGGGGGAACCTCGCCGTACGGATTCCTTCTCGGCCAGTACCAGCCGGACCGTTTCCCTCGACTGGTCCAGTGTGATCACATCCTCTGTTGTGACGCCGCGGATTTTCTCGGCAAAGTGGACGATTTCGCCTGAGTATCCATCGCCCTCCACGAGTGGAGGAGTGAAGGGCTCGCCTTCATGCGGGTAGACACGGAAGGCGGGGGCACGCAGACTGTCGAAGACCACGGTGGCCTTCTCCAGCGTGATCCTGAACCCCATGCTGAAGCCGAGTGACGGCGCGGTGCGCCAGGACGCTTCCGCGCTGACGACCGGCCCGTTGTCGTAAAGGAACGTGGTGTGGATGTGGGACATCGCGGAGTCGCCGACGCTCATCACCGAGCGTGGCATACCGAACAGGTAGTGGATGAAATCGGCATCATGGATGTGCAGGTCAAGCGGCATGCCTCCACTCCGTTTCTCGTCGGCCAGCCAGTTGACCGTGCTCCAGGCCGGCATCGGGCTGTAACGGTGGAATGCCGCACCGATCACCCGGCCGAACTCTCCTGAGCGGACCAGCTCCCGCGTCGCCACATACTCCGGCCAGAAGCGGATGCAGTGCCCGATCTGGAGGAGGCGCTTGTATTGCGCGGCGGCCGCGATCATGCGGTCGCAGTCCTCGAGCGTGAGCGCCATCGGCTTTTCGCACAGGACGTGCATGCCCGCCGCCAGCGCCTTGATGGTGAATGCGGGGTGCATGTGCGTGGGCAGGGTGATGGACACGACATCCACCGCGCCGGAGGTCAGCAGGTCGTCAAAACTGGTAAAAGTCCTGATTCCAGCCAGGTCGATGTCATTGGCCGCACCGCTGATGTTGCCGGAGGCGGCATTGGACGAGGTGAATGCCTTGGCGTCCGCATCGCAGGCCGCGGTGATCCTGACGCCCTCCAGCGCGCTCCAGCACCGGTAGTGCATACGACCCATGTAACCGAAACCGACAATGCCGACTCTGATCATTGGCCGCTCCTGCGACTAGAGTTCACGTATGAAGATATTCCTGAACTCCACGATGCTTCCGTGACCCAGGAACCCGATGTGGCCGGTCTTGTTGAGGCGGCCGGGATGCTGGGCGAGGTTGTGCATTTCGGATGTCTTCTTGATCTCGTCCAGGTTGGCATCCACGATCACGGTGCCGTTGAGCGTAATCTTTATGTGCGGGCCGTCGGCGATGACTTCCTGAACATTCCACTCGCCTACGGGCTTGAGGTGGCCCTTCTTTGGCGGGACAATCCCGTAGATGGAACCGTGGTACTGGTAGGGTTTCAGGTTCTTGTACTTGTCGGATGTGTCATCGAGGATCTGGAGTTCCATCCCGACATAGGCGGCATCGCCCTGGGTTGGCGTACGGATCCCGAGGCCGTTGTTGGCTCCGGACGTAAGCTTGAATTCAAAGCGGAACACGAAGTTGCTGTATTCCTTTTCCGTGTAGAGGTTGCCGCCCGGGTGGCAGACAATCTTGCCGTCCTCGGGGACGTATCCCTTTGTGTCTCCGATCCAGCCGGTGAGATCCTTGCCGTTAAAAAGAGGGACGAACCCCTTCTCTTCCGCATGGGAAATTGCCGCCAACCCTGAGCCGAGCACCACCATTCCCGCTATCAGTCCCGTCAGTTTTGTTTTCATGATTATTCCCTATTTTATCCTCGTAATCTGTGCTTCCACTTTTTTCTTCGTGTTTTCATCCTTCACGATCGCTGCCACCCGTGACAGTACCAGCCGTGCCGCCGGGTCGGACAAGCCCTTGTAATCGCCGGTGGCGCAGCCGACAAGAACCGCCAGTGCGGCGGCTTCATCGCGAATTTCAGGGTCATCCAGATACTTGCCGAGCAACAGGAGCGCGTCAATGGTTTTGACGTCCACCAGGGCGCCCAGGATCAGTTTTTTCTCGTCGGGCCGTTTGGCCGCGCCCAGGGCGGCGCTGTACATGCCGAGCTTTTTGTCTGGAGGCTGGCTGTCTGCCCTGACCACGCGCACATAGCCCCGCAGGAGCAGGACTTGCTGGGTGAGGTCCGGCGAGCGCTTTGCGGCGTCGAGCATGGCCCCGGCCGCCGAGGCATCCGGCCAGTTGGCAAGTGCTCCCATGGCGGCATTCCGGATGTTCTTGTCCTCTCCCTGAGAGGCCGTCGTGAGGGTGTTCAACGCCTTCTGCCCGCCCAGCTGGGAAAGGGTTCCGATAATGACCGCCTTCTTTTCCGGCGAAGCGGACGGGAGGGCTGTCAGGAGGGATTCCGCCCGCTTTTCGACATCAGGAATCGCCTTCGAGACAAGGGTGACGGAGTTCATGACCGCCGTTTGTTCAGCCGCGTCCGAGACCTTCAGCAGGAGGCCGGTCATCTTCGGAAGTTGTTCCGGTATGGCGATGGGGCCAAGTGCCTTCATCGCGGCAAGCCGGATCGACGGGTCTGCATCTGACGCCGCTGCTGCCACGGCGTCAAAGCATGACGTTGCGCGCCGCTGGGAAAGAATGTCAAGAATCTGGATGCGTGCGGGCACGGACGCCTTGGCCATGGCGGCCGCAACAGCCTTCATGTCCTTCTGTCCTGCGGCAATCAGGATTGCTTTTTTGACTTCCGGAAGGTCGTTGGAATTGCCGGATTGCAGGTGTTCCAGCAGGAGTGGAAATCCCCGGGAGGTCGCCATGGCTTGAATCGTCGCGTGGCGCATGTCCTGGTTCTCGTTCTTGAGGTTCGAGGCGATGGCGTCGAAATGGGCCGTGCGCTCGGGACCCGTGAGGGTAGCCAGCAGGGCAAGCCGGAGATGGGCGTCACCCTGGGTGAGGAGATTTTCCAGCTGGGCATCGGCCTTGGGGTTCTTCAGCGAAATGAGTGTTTTCATGGCGGCCACGCTGACCATCCGGTTTGAGCTGCTCATCGACTTGACGAGATCCGGTATGGCGTCCTTGCCGGCAATCCCCGCAAGGGTGTCCAGAGCCGCAGGCGCCAGGTATTCGGGACCTTGCTGCATCGCGAGCGAGGCGACTTCACGGCACAGGGCGGCGCCCTGGCGGGTTTCGCCGGACTCAGCCAGCCGCTGCGCATGATGCAGGAGCAGGGCGGTGACGGGCGCCTTTTCCAGGGGGTCGCTTGACTGGCAGGCTTTTCTCAGGGTCTCGCATGGGGATCCCTCGCCGGTCCGCCTGCTTTGTTTGGAAGGGACGATATCTGCCAGGGCCTGAAGTGCGGTACGGCGTGTGTTGGTGTTCCCGCTGGTGGCAAACTTGGAAATCAGCGGAATTGAATTTTCATCCCGGAGTTCGCCAAGGGCCTTGACCAGGGTCATCGCCCGGCCGCCCTCGGCATCCTTCAGCGCCTTGCGCAGGACTTCAGCGGTTCCCGGAGCCTTGATGGCCAGCAGCGCCTGGGTTGCAGGTTCCACGAGGTCGGGATCGGTGAGGCAAGCGCCCAGCGGAGCCAGGCATTCTGGTCCACCGCACCAGCGGAGCAGCTCCATGAAGAAGGCCTTGATCTGCTTGTCCTGGACCTTCTGGATGGTTTCCAGCATGGCTGCGGTCAGTTGCTGACGCTCTTCTGCGGCTGCGCCAGGTCGTGTGACATGGAACGCCAGGCCGCCAAGCAGGTACCGGACCTTGTGGTCGTTTCCGGTGCCGGGGGCGAGCACATTCCCGCAGAGCGAAAGCATGGCGGGCTTGCCGCCTTTCAGGACGGCATCAAATGCCGCCTTCGCTTCGGATGCGTTCTGCGCCGGCATCTTCCCGATCACGGCATTGATGTCGGCGTTTTCCGCGCGGGCCAGTCCGGCAAGGAGGAGGGTGGCAACTGTTACTGCTTTAGTGATGGAGTGCACGTTTTTCATGGTTATATCCTCCAGGGGGCGCGCATGGGTTGGTCGATCAGGCGGTTCGCCATTTCGTCGTTGATGAATTTCTCGGCGACCGGGTCGTAATGAAGTGGCCGGCCCAGGCGCACGGCGCAGATGGCAAGGTTCACCAGGGTGCAGGAGCGGTGTCCGTTGCTCTCATTGAGGGCGAATTTTTTCCGTTGTCTGACCGAGTCCAGGAAATCCGTCTGCTGGGGCGGGGGATCAGGCAGTTCGCGGAGTTTCCTGTCGAGATCGGGGATGTCCGACTTGAACTCCTTGAATATCTTTCCATCCGGGCCTTCGATGAAGGGAGCGCCGGCGAGGGAGTTGTTGCCGTCCAGGACGATTTCACACCCATCGGCGTATTTCATTCGGATGCGCCGCCATGGGAGGGCGGCATCGGGGTGCTGCAGTTGAGTGTCGGCCTCGATTTCCACCGGGCTGGTATCGTCCTTTCCGAGGATGTACTGGACCGGGTCAAGGTAGTGCATGCCCATGTCGCCGAGTCCG
>JBAXRC010000220.1:0-4749 GCA_037131415.1 bacterium
GTTGTGGTTACTCTGCCACAACAGGAGTCGTTGAAGCCATTACTTTATATCAGCATGATAGCTTTGCAGTGACCTGACACCGCCCAGGCCGGTTCCGGCCGCGGCGATTCCCTTGGCGGCCGCGGCGGCCGCCGCCAGGGTCGTGAAGTATGGGACCTTGTGCTTGATGGCTGCCTTGCGGATATACGAGTCGTCGGTCACGCTCCGTTTTCCTGCCGGTGTATTGATTACGGCCTGAATCTCGCCGTTAACGATGCCATCGGAAATGTCCGGGCGCCCTTCCAGCCGCTTGTTGATCCGCTCGCAGGGGATTCCCTTGTCCTTGAGGAAGCGCCACGTTCCCTCGGTGGCCTTGATCTTGAAGCCGAGCGCGTGAAAGGCTTTGCCGACCTCAATCGCGCTCGGGTTCTTATCAACCAGGCTGATGAGCACGGCGCCCGAGGAGGGCAGCCTGTTGTTGGCGGCTTCCTGGGCCTTGAGGAATGCCAGGCCGAAATTCTCAGCCATGCCGAGAACTTCGCCGGTGGATCTCATTTCCGGTCCGAGCAGGGGGTCCACTTCCGGGAACTTGTCGAACGGGAAGACCGATTCCTTGACCCCGTAGTGCGGGATTGAGGTGGGATGTTTAAGCCCGAGATCCGCTAGGCGTTCTCCCATCATGAGCCGCGTGGCGGCACGGGCCATCTGCAGGGCGCAGACCTTGGAGACCAGAGGGACGGTCCGGGACGCCCGCGGATTGGCTTCCAGGACAAAGACCTTGCCTGCCTCGATGGCGTACTGGATATTCATCAACCCGATCACATGAAGTTCGCGGGCGATTTTCTCCGTATATTCCGTGATGGTCTTGAGTTGCGCCGCAGGGATACTGACCGGAGGAATCACGCACGCGGAATCTCCGGAGTGAATACCTGCCTGTTCAATATGTTCCATCACCGCCGGGATGAATACCTTAGTGCCATCCGACAGGGCATCGGCCTCGCACTCCAGTGCGTCCTGAAGAAACCGGTCAATCAACAGGGGGCGTTCCGGGGTGACTCCGACGGCCTTGGCGACATATTCCTCCAGCATCTCGTCATCATAGACGACTTCCATGCCCCGGCCACCGAGAACGAAGGAGGGGCGAACCATGACTGGGTAACTGACCCGGTGGGCGATCTCTAGGGCCTGTTTGACATCCACTGCCATGCCGGATTCCGGCATGGGGATGTCCAGCCGCTCCATCATATGGCGAAAGAGGTCGCGGTCCTCGGCGAGAGCGATCGTCTCAATGCTCGAGCCGAGAATGCGGACGCCTGCCGCCGCAAGGTCAGCGGCTAGGTTAAGCGGGGTTTGACCGCCAAACTGAACGATAACCCCAACGGGGTTTTCCTTGTTGTAGATGGCAAGGACATCTTCCGTTGTCAGTGGCTCAAAATAGAGCTTGTCGGAAGTGTCATAGTCCGTCGAGACCGTTTCAGGGTTGCAGTTGACCATGATGGTCTCGTAACCAAGCTCGCGCAACGCGAAAGCGGCATGAACGCAGCAGTAGTCGAACTCGATACCCTGTCCGATACGGTTTGGTCCACCCCCCAGAATCATGACTTTCTTCGGGTTCGTCGTTGCTGTGGTGGTGTCCTTACTGTTGTAGCTGGAGTAGTAATAAGCGGCATTTTCAACGCCGCTGACGGGTACGGCATGCCATCCCTCAACAACACCGAGCGCGATGCGGCGTTCACGGATTTGATTTTCCGGAATTCCGAGGATCTTGGAGAGGTATTTATCGGAAAACCCGTCCATTTTCGCCTTGACCAGAAGAGGATCCGGCGGGAGTTTGCCTTTCGAGGCGAGAATCTTCTCTTCCAGTTCCACGAGTTCTTTCATTTGCTCGATGAACCAAGCCTTTATGTGGGTCAGTTTGTGCAGTTGGTCCACGGTAGCGCCCTTTCGGATCGCCTCATACATGATCCATTGTCGTTCACTTGATGGTTCCGCCAGCATGGCGATCAAGGCGTCGAGTGGCTTGGTGTTGAAATCCTTTGCAAAGCCGAGACCATGGCGCCCATTCTCGAGGGAACGGATAGCCTTTTGGAAGGCTTCCTTGTAAGTCTTGCCGATGCTCATCACTTCGCCAACGGCCTTCATTTGGGTGCCGAGCTTGTCCTGGACTCCTTTGAACTTTTCAAAAGCCCAGCGGGAGAACTTCACCACTATATAGTCACCCGAGGGGGTGTAGCGGTCGAGCGAACCGTCACGCCAATAGGGGATTTCATCCATTGTCATGCCGCTTGCCAGCTTGGCTGAGATCAGGGCGATGGGAAACCCTGTGGCTTTTGAAGCCAAGGCGGAAGATCGTGAGGTGCGGGGGTTGATTTCGATGATCACGATGCGCCCATCCTTGGGGTTGTGTGCGAATTGCACGTTTGTGCCACCGATGACACCGATGGATTCTACGATTTTATAGGCGTATTCCTGGAGGCGTTTTTGAGTTTCCGCCTTGATTGTCAGCATCGGAGCCGTGCAGTAGGAATCACCGGTATGCACGCCCATGGCGTCTACATTCTCAATAAAACAGACCGTGATCAGTTTGTTATTGGCGTCACGGACGACTTCAAGCTCCAGTTCTTCCCAGCCCAGAACGGATTCCTCGACCAGAAGCTGGCCGATCAGAGAAGCCTGGATCCCGCGGGCCGCCACGGTCTGGAGTTCATCAAGATTGTAGACCAGTCCGCCACCGGCGCCGCCCATGGTGTAAGCGGGACGGATAACAACCGGATAGCCGAGCTTTGTGGCGATCTTTTCCGCCTCCGGAACGGTATAGGCCAATTCACTTTGGGGCATGTCGATGCCAAGCGACTTCATGGTTTCCTTGAAGATCAGGCGATCCTCGCCACGCTCAATGGCATCGAGGTTCACGCCGATGACTTTCACGCCATACTTGTCCAGAACTCCTTTTTTATTCAGTTCAGAGGAGAGGTTGAGGCCTGTCTGTCCGCCCAGGTTCGGAAGCAATGCGTCGGGTCTTTCCTTGGCAATGATCTGCTCCATACGTTCGATGTTGAGGGGTTCGATGTAGGTGACATCAGCCATGCCGGGGTCGGTCATGATGGTGGCGGGATTTGAATTTACCAGGATGATCTTGTATCCGCACGCCTTGAGGGCTTTGCACGCCTGTGTACCGGAATAATCAAATTCACAGGCTTGTCCGATAACGATGGGACCCGACCCGATGATCATGACTTTTTTGATGTCATTGCGACGCGGCATAATACGGTCTCCTGATAATGCTGAGGTGGCCCCGTGTTGAAAATAACGGAAAAAAACCCCTACAGACCTCAAGATGGTATGGAGAATGGGGGCGAACAATCAAGTTTCTATTAAGCGGCATAAATGCCGCTTAATAGGGTTTCGAAACGGTAAATAATGGCTTCTTTTGACCGCCTGCAGACTCTGTGGAGAATCAGGGTCTGTCCGGATGAATCAGACTTTGAACCTGGCTATTTTCTCCTGCAAGGAAACGATCCTTGCCTCGGCTGTCGCGACCTCTGACTGATATTCGCCGACAATTTCGGAAAGAGCCAGCTTGAGTTCCGTGACGCGATGCTCGAGCTCGGTGATTTTCCGATTGAAAGCCATGGCTTCAACGGCGTTTTTTCCGGCAAGATCATGGAGCGTTCGTTCGGATTCCTGAGCGCGGTTTTCGGCAACCTGGACACGGCTTTCGGCTGACTGAGCACGGCTTTCGGCTGACAGGGCTCGATATTCCGCGGCGTGAGCGCTTTTTTCAAGATCAGCAATTCGCTGGATACGGGTGGCAGCATCCCGTGCCGCCGCTTCCAGTTTGGTTTTTAGAGTGGAGATTTCGGCGATAAGGATGGTGGTTCCAGGGGAAATTGCCGCGTTTGCTGACGCAGGGGGAGCTTGCATCGATTCAGAGTGGGGCGCCTTAGCAACTGGCGCGAGTTCATCAGTTAATGTTTTTTCAGGCGCAGCAACAGGGGTGGCAGGTGTCGGGTTAAAAGGAAGTCGAGTTGTGGGGGGGGCAACGGGATGCTTGGGCTCCATCGATTCAGGCTCTTGAGTGGGTGACAACGGCATGGGTGCAGGAGTAGGCGCTTCGTGGGGGGCGGAAACCAGAACGATACCTGAGCACTGCTTGCATCGGATCTTTTTTCCGATGAGACTTGATGAAACCTTCGTCTGCCACTGGCATGCCGTGCATGTTGCGGGAATCATCGCGATTGAGGATGACTCGTCAATATGTCCCAAGACAATGGGTGGGGCCGCTTTTTTGGGCGTTCCTGTCGCCAAACTGACCGCAGGCGTCACGGGCTTTGGCGGAGGCGATAATTGCGCTGTTGCGCTGGGAGCATGAGCCGGAGCGGTCGGGGGGGGGTGCACCACTGGGCTCGCTGCGGCCAGAGTGGCGGGAACGGGCATCGCAGGCGGTGGTTGATGAGGCGGAGTAGCCGGGAGTGGCGCAACCGAAGGGGCGCTTTTCTTCCCAAGAGGAATACCTTTTCCACATTTCGGGCACTTTACCTCACTCGGCATTCTTGCCGGATTGGCCTTGATATTCAGCTTCGCGTTGCAACTTCCACATTCGATCGGGATCAGATCCATGCCTTGCTCCTTGCTTCATAATCACCAAGAATCTTTAAAGATAAGCTTTCTTAAAATATCAACGAGTGAAACAATACTCAACAGGATATTCTTAAACGGAGAATTGTAATGTGAAATGCCGTAGGGATAAGAGAAAGCGTTCCATGCCAT
>JBAXRC010000221.1:0-4664 GCA_037131415.1 bacterium
CCCACTTTCAACTGGTCGCCCGTCTTGAGGGATGCAGGAGCGGTCAGCTTCTGCCCGTTGAGCAGCGTGCCGTAGGTACTGCCCTTGTCGGTGGCGGTCACCGTTCCACCCGAGCAGGTCAGCACGAGATGCAGGCGCGACACCTTCGTGTCGACCAGCACCACCGCGCTGTCCTGGGCCCGTCCAATCCGGGTTTCAACCGCCGGATCCAGCGGAACGACCCGCCCGGACGATCCGGCTTCCGGCGATATGATGGTGAGGAAGGGCATGGGATTTAGAAGAAAAAGAAGCGGCGGCCGCGTTTTTCCTTCTGCAGCTGGTCCACCGGCGTGGAGGACTCCCTCAGCGCCGGAGCAGTCTCCTCGGACACGGGAGCCGAGGGGGTGGTCGCGCCGACGATCTGCGGGCTGACCAGGATCAGGACCTTGCTGTCCTGCTGCATCTTGTTCTTCTCGGAGAAGAAGAACGACAGCACCGGCACGCTCCGCAGGAAGGGGGCGCCCTCGTTACTGGACTGCTCGATCAGGCTCTTCATGCCACCCAGCACCATCGTCTGGCCCAGCGGGCAGTTGATCGAGGTTTCAACCTTGTTCTCCTTCAGGTCATAATCGCTTCCCACCGGCACGGGATAACTAAGCGACAGGTTCAAATCCACCGCCACCGTCTTGGAGTCAACCAGCCCTCCTTTGACCTTCATGATCAAGCCATAGTCGATGTCCGAAAGCCCGACCGAATCACGGGAAGAAATACGAACCTTCAGGGTGCCGCCGCTCTTGAACAAACGCCATTCCGGGGAATCGTTCTTGAACGTCAGGTGTCCCGCGTTCTGGAACCGGCCCGGACCGCTGCCAGAAAAGAACTTCAGGGCGCCCTTCATACCGCTGTTGATCGTGTAGGATCCGGTCAGCCCGGAGGGGTCCTTTTCCCCGAATTTCCCCTGGAATGCCGCTGACGTCGAGTCCAGGATCAGCAGGCCCGCCTTGAGAAGATTGGCGCCGACCCGCTTCTCCTCCTCGTTCGACACCCCCACAAACATGACGTCCATCTCCAGCATCGTCGGCACCACCGTCAGGTCGAGAAGTGCACGCACCCGAGGATCCTCCGCGCCCTCCTTGGCCGGCTTGGTCGTCAACCAGTTCTGGGCCTCGACAATCTGCACCACGCGATCCTTGTCCTTCTGGCTGTAGAGATTGCCGGAGACAAAGATGTTGTTGCCCGAGAACTTCACCGCCACCGAGCCCGGCGCGGGGGAGGCGGAATCCTTCTCGTCCTGGACCGTGAGACCGGCCTTTTCGAAGGCCTTCTTCAGCGCCAGCATCACCTCGGGCGTCGGCTGGAAGGTCGTCAGGTTTGCGACCTGTTCCTTATAGAGGGGAATCACCTTCTGCAGGTATTTCCAATGCTCGATACTGCTGATCTCGCCCTTGATCACGACCCGGCCAAGATTGATGGAGATATCCACCTCGGGAACGGAGTCAAGGTCACGCTTGATGGCCGAGAGCACGGCGTTGATGTTTTCAACCACCGTGATGGTATAGAGTGCCGACACATTACCGTCACCCGTCACTTGAAGGTCGGTGGCACCGGCCTTGACACCCATGATGCGCAACTGCTGCGGCCCGGAAGTCTCCACCTTGGCAATGGTCGGATCGGCCACCCGGAATCCCTGGATCGGAAAGGCAACGTTCACCTGTTCCATTTTTCCAACGGTGACCGCCACCGGTTCGGCATTTGCCGCCCGCACGGAGCACGCCCCCACCACCAGCGACAGCAACGCCACACCCATCCCCATCCAACCGTGACTCGTTTTCATGATCCTTCTCCTTTTAAGCTTCAGCCTCAACGCATAATGACTCGACAACCCCCGGCCCTTATTCAGGCTTCGCGGCAGGAACCTTTTCCTTGACGTTCACGACGCCGGGAATCTTGGGAAGCTGAACGGACTCCATGCCCTGCAACAGGTTGTCGAAGGTCGCCTCGTCCACCATGCCGATATCGAGCCGGTTGATGGCGGCTTCATCGCCGGGCCGGCGCAGCGCGATCGTCAGGGCGGCCTTGCGCTGGGCGGCAATCAGGACCTGGGCCTGCTGGGGCGGAAGCGCAAGGATGATCTCACCGGCGCCAGCCTCATCGGCGCCACGGGCAGTCGCCATGGCCCCGACATCCAGAACCCGAACCCGAGGGAACAATACCATCGTAGCGACTTTGGCCTCGTACTGCGCTCCCATCGAGAGATCCGCCGACTTGACCTGGCTCGTGATCTTGAATGTGCCGATCACCGCCACCTCGTCACCCGGCTGAACAATGCGAACAATACCCCCGGCAGGGACATTGAGCGAAACCGCCCATTCCCCCTCGCCGACAATCTCCGCCATGCTCTTGGACAACCCCACGTCAGACAACTGCACATAGTCCCCCTGGGTAATGGAACGCATGGCCTTCTGGCCGATGACCACTTCCGAGCGGGACCAGAAAATGGACTGGGCCGGACGGGCCGACACCGGGATTTCTTTCTTCATGATGGAGTCCGCCGTCAGCACATCCCCCGCCGTGATATTTCGAGCCACCGCTACGACGAACGTTGTTTTTTCCTTGGCCTTGTTTCGCTCCTGCAGGAGACGATTCACCGCCAATACCGCCGCAAGCCCCAACAAAACCGCCAATACCAAGGGAATAAAGTTCTTCATATGCGACACACGTTCCTTTCCAACTCCTGTTTATCACACCACACTCTTTTCACAACACCTTTTAAACAAGCTTCTTATCTTTCCTCGCCCCACGAAAACCCGCACTGGCCTGGCCCTTTCTCCCAGATCATCACCAGGACCCGGTGTCTGAGGCGTGTCCAGATCGCCAGCTCCATCCGCCCCATCCCCTCTCCCACCTTGATCGTCTTGTCAAGAACCCAGCCGCCCGCCTGCAACGACTGCTTGAAATCGCCACTAGTCACCTCCAATGTCCCGTCCATCACGCCGGTCTGCTGCCAGGTTTTCCCGGACCGGTCATTCTTCGCCACCGTCGCCAGCGGAGGAATCGGTAGCGCCACCTCACTCGTCTTTTCCAGCGTCCCCACCCGCACCGGCACAGCGTCCCCGGCAAGACAAGTACCTGCGACCAGCAACTGAAGCAGAATCCTGAAACCTGGAATCTGAAATCTCAAATTTGAAATCTCAAATCTCCAATCTCTTCCGCCCTCACTCATACGGCCACTTTTCCTTGTAAATATCGCGCCATTTCTTCGTGACCTCGCCGGATTCATCAACCCCGTACCGGTTGCGAATGTAGCCGGAATCAGCCTCGGCCTTGGTCCGCATCAGCACCACGTGCCCGCCGCCCATGCTCCGCCCGATCAGGTTCATCTCCTCCTCCGGGACCCCGCTCTCGAACATGATGTTGCCGGCATTGAACATGAATCGCGTCCAGTCCGGCATGTTCATTTTCAGCTGAACAATCCCCTGATCCTCGAGGCTCCAGTCGTATTCCTTTTTCTCCGTCTCGACCTTGGTTGGCCGCCGGTGCTCGCTCGAGTCGAAAAACCGCTGATGAATGGTTCCGGGCTCAATACCCCCGGGCTGGTACCGGCACCCGTCATTCCAGACCGCATAACGGTCGGCAATCACAAGTTGCTGACGGGTCACCATCAGGTCCCCGATCCACATGATTCCGCCCAGCAGGATCATGAACAGCGGAATGGCAATGACGGTCTCCAGCAGCACCGATCCCTCTTGCTTCGTTATACTGTCTGCTTTCATTCCACAGTCCATCATTTCACTCAGCATTCAATCCAAAATCTTCAATCCCCAATCGACAATCTTCACTCTGCAATCCCCCTCACTGTGCCTCATGCATGGCGTCATAGTCCGCCTTGGCCTGGACCGCATCATCATCCCGCCGCACCCGGCTGTCATCCATCGTCTGCTTGGCGGTTTTCTCGCGAAGGGTCGCCCCTTCACCTGCCACAATCAGTCCACCGCCGATGGATCGGCTGAGCACAATGACCCCACCAATCACGGCTGCGGCAATCAGGACGGCGAGGATGACGTATTCCATCATCACCCCGCCGTCACGATTTCCCATGGGGACTCTTTTCATTAGAACTTCTTCATTCCCGGCCAACCGCCCTTTCCACCTGTCGGTTTCCCTTCTCCTGTAGGCCCACCCGTGGGAGGCAATCCGACACCCACCGGGGGCTTGGCCTTATCATCCTTGAAAATTTTCTTAAGGGAATCGCAGGGATCCTTCCCCTTGTATTTCGTCTCATACTCGGCCCGCTTGTCAAGATAGGCACCGGCCTTTCCGTCCAGAAGTTCCCCAAGTTTGACCTTATTCATCGTGTAGTTGGTATTGGCATCAATGATCTTGGCCAAGGCATCCGCATCCTTGGGATACTTCTTCGCCCAGGCGGCAATCACCTGCTTCAGGGTATTCGAGGTGCACATCAGCGCCTCAATCTTCGCCGCCCCGTCGGGAATGTACAGGGCGAAATCCCTCATCATGGTGGAGTTGACGCCTTCACTCGCCCACATCTTTTCCGGGTCGGTGATATCCTTCCAGTCAGTTTCAGGGTAGTCGGATATCTTCGTCACCGGGTCGTACGCGCCCTCGGCACAAAGGTCCTTCAATCCCCCCTGTCCGGCGCACCCAACCCGTTCCTGCCCGGCGCT
>JBAXRC010000222.1:0-4631 GCA_037131415.1 bacterium
CAATTATTTAGAACACCCGGCTCGTCACTCAATAATTTGTGTTCGACATTCCCCGGGGGATTTCCCATAGTTTCGGGACTTTTGTCCGGAATCACATTAATGAGAACTGATCAGAAAACAATTGAAGGTGGAGTGACGACGCCCCGGGGGTTCAGGGCGGCCTCGTTGCGTGCCGGCATCAAGGAAAGCCGGAAGCGGGACGACCTCACCCTTCTGGTCTCCGATGGTCCCGCCACGGTTGCCGGCACCTTTACCAGCAACCGCGTCAAGGCACCACCGGTGAAACTGTGCGAGCGGCACCTGATCTGGGGACAGGCCCAGGCCGTGATCATCAACGCGGGTTGCGCCAACGCCTGTACCGGGGAGCAGGGCTTCCAGGATGCAGAGGCCATGGCCGAAATCACCGCCAAAACACTCGGAATCGGTAAGAACCTGGTCTTCGTATGCTCCACCGGCACCATTGGCATCCCCTTGCCCATGAAGAAGATAGAGGCGTCAATCCCCACCCTGGCCACCCTGCTCTCCCCCTCTGGCGGAGCCGCCGCGGCGGAGGCCATCCTGACCACCGATCTGGTGAAGAAGGAAGTGGCGGTCACCCTCACTATTGATGGCAAACCGGTGATCATCGCGGGAATGGCCAAGGGATCCGGCATGATCGCCCCGAATATGGCCACCATGCTGGCCTTCATCACCACGGATGCCGACGTGGATCAGCGCTCACTCCAGGACTGCCTGCGGCACGCCGTCGACCTGAGCTTCAACCGGATCATCGTGGATGGCGACGAAAGCACCAACGACACCGTGCTGATCCTCGCCAATGGGGCCGCCGGCAACACCATCCTCCAGAAAAAGCACCCCGACTGGAAAAAGTTCGCCCATGCGGTCGAGGCGGTAACCCGCAAACTCGCCTTCAAGATCGTCCGGGACGGCGAGGGCGCAACCAAATTTGTCACCGTCAATGTCGAGGGCGCGGCCAGCCGAAGCGATGCCCGCCTCACGGCCCGGGCCATCGCCCAGTCGCCCCTGGTCAAGACCGCCTGGAACGGGTGCGACCCGAACTGGGGCCGGATCCTGGCCGCCATCGGCTATTGCGGCGCCCGGGTCGATGAAAACCGCGTGGATATCACTTTCGATGACGTCCTGGCGGTCAAGGACGGCATGGCCGCGCCGGGATACGCACTGAAGGACCTGGAGCAGGTCTACGCCCGCAAGGAATTCACCG
Organism: bacterium; assembly: GCA_037131415.1. GTDB lineage: Bacteria > Verrucomicrobiota > Kiritimatiellia > CAIKKV01 > CAITUY01 > JAABPW01. The sequence goes on from JBAXRC010000222.1 coordinate 1,223, forward strand.
TCAACGTCAACCTCAACTCCGGCAAGGCCTCGCACACCGTCTACACCTGCGACCTGAGCCGGGAGTATGTTGCCATCAACGCGGAGTACATGACGTGATGCAAAAAGCGATCGCAAAAGCCGATGTCCTGATAGAGGCCCTGCCCTATATCCAGGATTTCCGCGATGCCATCATTGTTGTCAAGTTCGGCGGCAGCGCCATGGAAGAGCGCCGCAACGTGGAAAACATCCTCACGGACGTCGCCTTCATGGAATGCGTCGGCATGCAACCCGTCCTGGTCCACGGGGGCGGCAAGGCCATCTCCCGCGCCATGACAGAGGCGGGGCTCACCCCCCGGTTCGTCAAGGGACTCCGGGTGACCGATGAAGCCGCCATCCGGGTGGTTGAATCCACCATCAAGAACACGGTCAACGCCGCCCTGCTGGAAATCCTGGCCGCCAAGGGCGCCAAGGCGAAGCGCATCGACGGCAACACTGTCTTCGAGGTGGAGAAACGCACCGGCGTGGACGAGGCCACCGGCGAAACCCTGGACTGGGGCTTCGTGGGCGAGATCCGGCATGTGCATGCCGCCCCCATCCTCGAGTGCCTGCGCAACAACACCATTCCCGTCATCACCCCGCTGGGGCGGGGACCGGACGGCAAGCTTTACAACCTGAACGCGGATGACGCCGCCGCCGCGGTCGCCCGGGAACTGCGGGCCCGCAAGCTGGCCTTCCTCTCGGATGTGCCCGGGCTACTACGGAACCGGAACGACGAGTCTTCCCTGCTCTCCACCCTCCACATCAGGGAGGTCGAGGAGCTCATCGCGACCAAGGTGATCGACGGCGGCATGCTGCCCAAGATCCGGAGCTGCATGGAAGCGCTGGAGGCCGGCGTCAGGAAGATCCACATTATCGACGGCCGCCTGCCGCATTCACTCTTGCTGGAGATTTTTACGGAACAAGGAGTAGGAACGGAGATCATACAATGACAACAACCGCAGACATCAAAACTAAATACCAGAGCTACGTAATTCCCACCTATGCCACCCCCAACCTCGTGCTCGTCAAGGGCAAGGGCACCCGTGTGTGGGATAATGACGGCAAGGTCTACATGGACTTTGTCGGCGGCATCGCCTGCCAGAACGTCGGCCACTGCCACCCGAAGGTGACCGAGGCCATCCAGCACCAGGCGACCAAGCTGGTACACGTCTCCAACCTCTATATGAACGAGTACCACGGCACTCTGGCCGAAAAGCTCTCCACGATTTCCGGCTTGGGCGGCAAGTGCTTCTTCTGCAATTCCGGCGCCGAGGCCAACGAGGCCCTCATCAAGCTCGCCCGCCTCTGGGGCAGCGATGAAGGCAAGTACGAGATCATCTCGATGAAGAACTCCTTCCACGGCCGCACCCTGGGCGCGCTGGCCGCCACCGGCCAGACCAAGTACCAGGACGGGTTCGAGCCGATCCCGGACGGGTTCCTCTATGCCGAGCTCAACAACATCGCCTCCGTCAAGAAGGTGATGAGCGGGCGCACCGCCGCGATCCTGGTCGAAGCGGTCCAGGGCGAGGGCGGCGTCATCAAGGCCACCCCGGAATTCATGAAGGAGCTTCGCGCCCTCTGTGATGCGAAGAATGCCCTCCTGTTCTGCGACGAAGTCCAGTGCGGCATGGGCCGCACCGGTCACTGGTTCGGGTTCCAGGCCAGCGGCGTGCTGCCGGATGCCTTCTCCCTTGCCAAGTCGCTCGGCAGCGGCTACCCCGTCGGCGCGATCGTCACCAACGCCAAGCTGTCCGATGTCTTCCAGCCCGGCAAGCACGCCAGCACCTTCGGCGCGGCGCCCCTGGCCTGCGCCGCCGCCCTCGCCACCATCCAGGTGATCGAGGAGGAGAAGCTCGTGGCCCGCGCCGCCGAGGCCGGCCAGCTCTTCGCCGACGGTCTGGGTGAATTCATCGAACCGTATGAACACGTCAAGGAAGTCCGCTCCATGGGCCTCATGGTCGGCCTCGTGCTCGACGTGCCGGCCAAGGATCTCTGCAAGTCGCTCGCCGATATGGGCTTGCTCGCCATCCCGACCAACGAGAACGTCGTCCGCTTCCTCCCTCCCCTGAATATCAAGGACGGGGATATCAATGAGGCGCTGGACATCATTGACGACGCCCTCGCCGACATGCACGGCGTGGAACGCGCCGCGGATGAGGAATAAGACACGGACATAACGGAGAAGTTCCATGCTTATCACTGAACTGAAAGGCAAGAAGGTCGGCGTGTGCGTTTCCGGCGGGTTGGACAGCCGGACGATCACCAAGAAAATGGTCGAGATGGGGGTGAACGTAACCTGTTTCACCGCCGATCTCGGCCAGCCGGATGAAGTCGACATCAACGACATCCGGAAAAAGATGGATCCTTGCGGCGCCAAGACCTTTATTGTGGATCTCAAGCAGGAGATGGCCGAGGCGTGTTTTGACGTGGTCAAGGCCCAGGCCATGTACGATGGCGGCTACTGGAACTCCACCGGCATCGCCCGCGCCGTCACCGTGCGCGGCCTCATCCCCGCCATGAAGAAGCAGGGTTGCACCGTGCTGACCCACGGGGCCACCGGCCGCGGCAACGACCAGATGCGGTTCGAGCGCTACACCAACGTGCTGGCGCCCGACATGAAGGTCTATGCCCCCTGGCGCGACCCCAGCCTCCTGAAGGAGTTCCCCGGCCGCACCCAGATGGCCACCTATCTCGCGCAGTTCGGCATCGAGGCCGCCGTGGGCGGGAAGAAACGGTATTCCACCGATGCCAATCTGGCCGGCCTCTCCCACGAGGCGGAGGACCTGGAAAGCATCGAGACCCCCTGCACCATCGTGCAGACCACCATGGGCGTCTGGCCCCAGCAGGCTCCGGATTCAGTCGAGGAAGTCGTCCTGAAGTTTGAAAATGCCCGTTGCGTGGCCATCAACGGCAGCAAGGTAACCCCGCTGCAAGCCATGGTCGAGGCCAACAGGATCGCCGGACGCAACGGGGTCGGCATGAAAAACGCCCTCGAGAACCGGATCATCGGCACCAAGAGCCGCGGCGTCTACGAGGCGCCGGGCATGGAACTTCTGGGAACCGCCCTGCGCCAGCTCTATCAGGCTGTCATGGATCGCCGCGCCACCCTGCTGTTCCAGCAGCTTTCAAAGCTCGTGGCTGACCAGATTTACGACGGACGCTATTTTGACCCCGTCACCCGCGCCGCCATGGCCGCGATCGACGTAATGGCCGCGCCCGCCAGCGGCACGGTGGTACTGGGCCTTTACAAGGGGAACACCTTCTTCATGAGCATGACCGGTTGCGCCGCCTCGCTCTACAACGAGGCCGACTCCTCAATGGAAGCCAGCGCCGGGCTTAACCCCGTCAGTTCCCAGGGCTTCGCCGAGATCCAGAGCGTCGAGGCACTC
>JBAXRC010000223.1:0-4588 GCA_037131415.1 bacterium
ACTTCATCCGTCCGCGACAGGGTGGCCAGGGGCGTTCCGGGGGCCACGTCCTCACCGGGTTCCGCACTTTTGGTGGTGACAATGCCGCCCAGCGGAGCGGTGACCACGCAATCGGCCAGTGCCTTTTCCGTTTGGGCCAGCCGGGCCTGGGCGAGGGCGACGGATGCCTGGGCAGCCTGGATCTCCTCCTTGCGATTTCCTTTTTCAAGCCGGCTCAACTGCTGCTCGGTGGCAGCCAGTGCGGCGGCGGTCCGTTCGGCCGCGGCGGCGGTATCGTCACGCTGTTTTTCCGTGGCGCTGTTCTGGGCGAAGAGTGTGGTGATGCGCCGGGTGTCAGCGGCCGCGGCATCGGCCAGGGCCCTGGCTTCGCGTACCTGGGCGCGGGCCCTGAGGACATCCTCGTCACGGCTACCAATCTTCATCAAGTCGAGTTGGGCCTGTGCCAGGGCGAGGGCCGCAAGGGCCTCATCGCGCCGCAATTGCCAGGAGAGCGGGTCAATCCGGGCAAGGACCTGACCGTTGGTGATGCTGTCGCCTTCACTGACAGACAGGGAGGCAATCCGTCCGCCGACTTCAGCGGCAATGCGGACCTGGGTGCACTCAATGGTGCCGGAGCCGTCGGCCCGGTCGGAATGAAGCGTGCAGGAAGAGCCGAAAAGGAAAATGAAAACCGGAATAAACAGGACTTTCCTCACGGCAACCTCCTTATGGTTATGGTGACGCTTTTTCGTGCTCCATGAGCGGGCCGCCCATGATGGCGGCACCCCCGTCAACGGCGAGAATCTGGCCAGTGATCTTGGCTGCCAGGGGGCTGAGCAGGAATGCGGCGGCATTGGCCACAGCCTGCCGGTCCCCCACGGGATCCCAGGGAATCGGGCTGGTATCCTGCCAGATTTTCCCGATGTATTCAAAATCCGGAATTTTGCTGGCGGCCACGGTGGTCACGGGCCCCGAGGAGATGGCGTTTACCCGGATCAGGTCCCGGCCATGGCGGCGGGCGAGGGCGCGGACGAGCGCCTCCAGCGCGGCCTTGTGGACTCCCATCCAGTTATAAAGCGGGTAGGTGTGATGGGTATCGAATGACAAGGCGAGCATGGCGCCGCCCTCTTTCATATGGGGGGCCGCCTGCTGGGCCACCGTGGCCAGGGAGGCGCAACTGATCTGGTATGACTTCAGGACATCCGGCATGGAGGATGTATGGAACTCATTACCCATGCAGGACTTAGGATTGGCGTAAGCGATTGAATGGACTACGCCGGCCAGGGGGCCGAGGTTGGCAAAGAGGGCTTGGACCTGTTGTTCGTTGGCGACATCACAGAAATGCAGGTCAAGGGCGTCTTTTTCCGCCTTGGAGATGAGTTTGCTGGCGTCGAGATAGCGTTTTTTGACGACCTCGTTCTGGATGGAATAGATTACTTTCCCGCCCATTTTCTCAATGGTTTTTCCAATGAACCAGGCGATGGACTGGGGGTCGAGCAGTCCCATGACAAGATACGGTTTAGCTTTTTCGATCATAATGTCGCTCCTCATAATGGTGTTCATAGCGGGTATGGGACGGGGGGTCAAGTAACGTTAAGCGGTTTGAGGAATATATAACCTGATTTTTATTTGACAGGCGGGAGGACGGGGGTGCATATTCAACCGATATATAACAAGTCTTGCGCCAGGGGAAGTAACATGGATAAAGCCTTGAAGAGTTTGGTCGTTTTGGTGCTGATTTTAAGCATTGCCGCCGTGGTGATCGAAATCATGCTTTATAGGCAACGCGATGAGTTGAAGGGGAGGAACCTCAAGCTCGTTGAGTATGTCGGGAAAATTGCCGGCACGATCGAGATTCCCCAGACCAATGCCGACCTTGTGGCGCGCGATGCCGAACACATGAAGGTCACCCCCGACATGCTGAAGCAGTACTACAAGGTGGGGGATGACGGCAAGCCCTCAACTGTGACGAAGGGATCCGAGATGGACAATACGCTGGTCCAGCTGGAGGTCTATTCCACACGCCAGTATGACCGCCTGAACGATACCCGCGAAGGACTTGTGCAGAATCGCGCCACTCTGGCCTCAACCAGCAACCTCCTTGTCAGTACCGAGGGCGTATTGGGAACCACCAGCAACACCCTGGTCAAGACGGAAGGCGAATTGACGGCGGCCAATCAGGACATTGAAAAGAAGAAAGAGGAGATCACGGGCCTCAACAGCGATATTGAAAGCAAAAAGGCCAAGATCGAGGAGCAGACGGGAGAGATTGCCAAGCTGGGTGAGAAGCTCAGTGACAGCGAATCCAAGATCGAGGCAGGCAAGCGGTATATCGTCAAGGTTGAGCGGGAGCTGAAGGCTTGTATGGGGCAATTTGACACCAACAACCTGCCCAAGGGGATTCAGGGGCAGATCACGGTGGTCAGCAGCAATTGGAACTTTGTGGTGATGGATATCCTGCCGGAGTCTTCCATGATTCCGCTGACCGATTTGGTGGTGCAGCGCGATAACATTTTTGTCGGTAAAATACGCGTTTCCGAGGTGCGGCGCGAGCAGCGCGTGGCACTGGGCGAAATCCTGATGGATTACCAGCAGGTGCCACCGCTTCGTGGCGACACCGTCCTCTATTGATCAACGAGAGTTCTTCATGATGCGTGTCCTGGCATTTTTGGTTGTCCTGGTCGGACTCATCCTTGCCGGTGGCTGTGCCACCAATGCGGATTCCGACATGCCTTGGAATACCCCTCAATCATGGGAAGGATCCCCCGGCATCCCGGGGCTATCCGCTCCAGATCGATAAGTGCCGAATCCCGCCCCTAGAAGGTGCGGGCCACTGAAACTCCGATGGTGCGGGGAGCGCCGCTCTCGCCCACATATCCTGAGGGCGCCAGTTGGTAGGAGAAGGCGAGGGGGACGTAATCCTGGTCGAATAGGTTCCTTACCCAGGTTTCAACACGCCAATTCCCTGTGGTTACACCCAGGCGGGCATTGATAAGAGTGAAGCTGGATTGGGAGGCTCCGTTGATGGCGTCGTAGTAGTAACGGCCGGTCCCGACAGCTTCCATGCGGATGAATCCGGTGCTGCTGCCGCCCAGGGACTGGGAATATTCCGTCCCCGCGTTCCAGGTGGTGTGAGGGGCGAAGGGGAGGTCGTTGCCGCTGACATCCCTGCCGCCGGAGGTGCTGCCCGATCCGAATTCAGAGGCCAGTACTCCCACTCCACCAAACAAGGTGAGACCGTTGACCGGACGAACCGTAAGTTCCAGTTCGCCTCCCTGGCTTTCGGCCTTGCTCGTGTTGTCGAGGTAGAACACGCCGGGGGACCCGGCGGGAACATCCATCTGCAGGTCGTTCCAGTCGGTGTGGAACAAGGCGAGGTTCGCGGTGACGAGGCGATTCAGCCAGTCAGTCTTTAGTCCCGTCTCAGTGGTCAAGCTTGTCTCGTCGCCATAGGTCGCATGACCGGGAATAGAGAGAGTATTGAACCCGCCTGCCTTGTAGCCCTTGGAGGCCGCCCCGTAGATGAGGGAATTTTGGGTGAGATGGTAGCCGAGCGAGGCGCGCGGGCTGACCTGGTTGAAGTCAGCGCTGTCATCGGCGGCCGATGCCGGCACCAGGGGAATAGAGGCATAACTGCGCCGGTCTGCGGACCTGTGCTCATAGTCATCGCGAATACCCAGTCCCGCCTCCAGTCGTTCCGCCAGAGTGATCGTGGTCTGTCCGAAGAGGCTCACTCCGGTGTCAGCAAGATCGGCATCATCATGCTGCTGGTAGGGAAAAGGAAGGCCGAGCATGGCAACGGAGCCGGGCCGGTAGTCATTGTAGGCGCGCTGGGAATAGGTGGAATGGAAGGCGAAGGTGCCGAGCAGCCAACGGAGGGTCGCGTGGTCACCGAAAATCACGGGACTGTTTTCGGGAGAGGCCAGGCGGAGTTCCTGAATATAGGCCTGCTGGGTTTCCTCATTGTCGCGCCGGATCAGATCCGCGGGAGTGGTATCGAGGTCGGTTTTATCGTGCGACCGCCACCACTGGAAGGCGGTGGTCGAGGTCAGGTCGGCCCGGTCGCCCTTGCGCGTGGCGGTAAAGACCGGCTGGGTGAGGTCGCGGTCGGAGCGGCCTGCATAGTCGTGGGCGACATGGTGGGGACGGGCACGGAGGGAGGCAAGGTCACCCAGGGCGTAATCGCCATCGCGATCCGCCTCGCCACCGGCGCTGAGCCGGAAAGTCCACGGGCCTTCATCGGGCCACAGCACCTGGGCGCGGCCGAAGAATGACTCCCGGCTGTCGAGCCGGTGTCCCGTGATATCGTTTTGGGTAAACCCGTCGCGCCGGGAATAGCCCGCGCTGAGGCCTCCGGCGGTGGTGCCGGTGCCAAGGGGCCCTTCACCGGATGCCCGGACATCCAGAAACGTGTCGCTCCCCGCCGCGAGACAGGTGGTGGCGGTCGGGGTGCGGGTGGGCAGGCGGGGTACAATATTGATGGCGCCGCCGAGGGTGTTGCGCCCGTAGAGCGCGCCCTGGGCGCCGCGCAGGAACTCAATCCGGTCGACATCGAGCAGTTCCTGGTTGGCGGTGGCGTAGGAAAGCTGGGGAACGCCGTCAATAACGG
>JBAXRC010000224.1:0-4587 GCA_037131415.1 bacterium
ACCAGTTACCAGGAGACCTACGAGCCGGTTCAATATGAACAACTCCATCGATGGGGACCCAAGCGTGACTTTGCCAACAGGCTCGACACCCCCACGCGGGTATTGGAAGGCGGAATGCGAATGGCGGGGATGGGGACGCTGTTGGGGCTTAGTGACCCGCTGGTGGATACCATCAGCCTCTACCGGCACGCCATGCACTTGCGCCGCCGGTATTGGCAGTCAGGTGTTTCACTGTCATTTCCAAGGGTCTGTCCCCAGGAGGGTGGCTATGTCCCGCCGTTTCCCGTGAGCGACCGCTATCTGGCGCAAATCATTTTCGCCTTCCGTATTTGCATGCCCGATGTGCCGCTTGTCTTGTCGACCCGGGAGGCGCCCGGGTTTCGTGACGGCATGGCAGGGGTTGGCATCAATAAGATGAGCATTGCCAGCCGCACCACGGTGGGCGGTTACGGGCAACCGGCCGAATCGCCTGATGGACAATTTCACGTCAACGATGACCGTGACATCGAAACCTTCTGCTCCATGCTCAAGGGCAAGGGTCTGGAGCCTGTGTTCAAGAATTGGGATAAGGTTTACCGATAAGGAATGGCTGTTCAAATAACCAATGTTAATCTGGTTGTGCAAGGGATTCTCCTGCGGCAATCCGTATAGGGAGTGACGATATGAGCAAGCTACATGATGAGCGTCTTAACCGGTTCCGGAATGCCGGGCTTTACCTGGTGACCTCGCAATCCCTTTCCGCAGGGCGGACGACGCTGGATATTGTCAAAGCCGCTTTGGCCGGCGGCGTGAGGTTGATCCAGTTGCGGGAAAAAGACATGGCCCTTCGCGATTATGTCACGCTAGCCCACGAGATTCGCGCCCTGACTGCGGCGGCAGGAGCCTTGCTCATTGTCAATGACCGGCTGGATGTGGCGCTGGCCGTGGGAGCCGACGGGGTTCACCTGGGACAGGATGATTTCCCCATACCGGAGGCGCGTCGACTGGCTCCGGATCTGCTTGTCGGGGCATCCACCCACTCAATCGAAGAGGCGCTCCGGGCACAGGACGAAGGCGCCTCCACGATCAATATCGGCCCCATTTATCCCACGGGCACCAAGGTATGGGAAGGTGAGTTTCTGGGGCTGGAAGGACTGCAATCCATTGCCAGGGTTGCGACGGTTCCCTTTACCGTCATGGGTGGGATCAAGCAATCGCATATTCCCGGATTGCTGAAGGCCGGGGCCAGGGTCATTGCACTGGTCACGGCCGTTACAGCGGCCGCCGATCCGGAAGCGGCGACGCGCGAGTTGCTGAAGACCATACAGGGAATCTAGCGGATCGTCACTTCCCGGAACGTGGTCGAGAGTTCAGCAATTACGTCGGTGGCCGTCAGGGTAGCCTGAGAGTGACGCCACATGGCGCTGTCGCCTGACCGGCCATGCAAAAAGACTCCTGAACATGCAGCATCAAAGGGTTTCAGTCCCTGGGCAAGCAGTCCGCCAATGAGGCCCGCCAGTACATCGCCCGTTCCTCCCGTGGCCATGCCGGGATTGCCGGTCATATTGACATGGAGCGGGGCGCCTTCCTGAGCGACCAGCGTTCCGACACCTTTCAGGACGACAACCGCCTTGGTGAGCTTGGCCGCCTCAATCGCGGCGGCAGACCGGTTTTTCTGGATCTCCTCCACCGTGCAACCAAGCAACCGTGCCAGTTCACCGGGGTGGGGGGTGATCACCACCGGACATCGTGATTTGGCCAGAAGCTCGACCTGTCCCTCCAGGACATTCAAGGCATCGGCATCGAGGAGGATCGGCTGATCGCCTTTGCGGAGCAGGTTACGAACCCAGTCTGCTGTGTCCGGGTGCCGGGTCATTCCCGGGCCAATAACGACGGCCTTGAATTCCGGAAGCCGCTTTTCCCATAAGGCCCATGCCTTTGTGCTGAGTGATCCGGTTTCCGTGCCTTCGCCCGGATAGGTCATGAGTTCCAGGGTGGATCCCGCCACAATCGGGTAGATGGAGCTGGGAACCAGGGCGGTGACCAGTCCCACGCCTGAATGCAGGGCGGCTTGTGCCGCCAAGGCGGGGGCGCCTGCATAGCCGGTGGCGCCGCCAATGATCAGCACATGCCCGAAGTTGCCCTTGTGTGCCGACCGTGCACGCTTGGGAATGGTGCGCCGGACATCCCATCCGCTGATCAGGTGGCGGGAGGATTCGTAGGAGCTTGTCAGTTCGTGGGGAATGCCGATGCCGATGACGTCCAAGCTGCCCACATAGGGGATTGCGTTCTGGGTCAGGAGCCCGACTTTCGGCATGCCAATGGTGGCCGTGATATCCGCGATCACCGCCTCACCGGGCACTTCGCCGGTGTCGGCATCGAGGCCGGAGGGGACATCGATTGCGATAATCAGGTTGTCCTCGGCGATGGTATTAACGTAATGGATGGCTCCGGCAATCGGACCGCGCGGGGGGCCTTTGATGCCAATACCGAGGATTCCATCGATAATGATTTCGCCGGCGCCTGCATCCCGCAGGGTGTCATCCCAGGATTCCTTGGTGGGTAGCTCAATCAGGGGGATCCCGGCGGCGCGCATCTTGCTGAGATGACGGAGGGCGTCGCCTTTCACATCCGAAACGGACCCCGCCAGGAGAACCTCGACCTCATATTTATCCTCATGCAGAAAAAGGGCGGCGGCAAAGGCGTCCCCGCCGTTGTTGCCACGTCCGGCGATCAGCTGGAAGAAGGTATCGTCACCCCGCGCCTTTTCAGCCAGATATTCGGCCGTGGAGGCGATGCCCTGGCCTGCGCGGCGCATGAGTTCAAAGCCCGGGATATCGAATTCCGCAGAGGCAATCCGGTCAAGTTCCCGCATCTGTTCTGACGTGATGGCTTTCATTTCGATTTATCATCCTGCCTCGCGATGAGGAGCGCCTGGGCAACGGCAAAATTATGGGTGTGGGAAAGGCTGATCAGGATCCGGGCTACACTCCGTTGCCCGGCGAGGATTTGGCCGTGTTCACTAAGCACGATGGAGGGGGCGCCGGAGACAGGATCTTTAACCACCTCCATGTCGAGCCAGCCGAGTTCGGGGCCGATCCCGGTTCCAAAAGCTTTTGAAAGGGCCTCCTTGACCGCAAAGCGCCCGGCATAATACAGCCAAGGAGAGGCCTTGCTCTCGCAATAGGATTGCTCGGAAGGCAGGAATACCCGGTCCTTGAAGCGGCCGCCCCACTTTTCGAGCAGGGTGCGGATTCGCTCATTCTCAACCAGATCCACGCCGGTTCCAATGACACGTTCGCTCATTATCCAAGGCTCCTGCGGTAGTTTTTCATGGCTTCCAGCATCTCCTTGACGGCCCGGTGCAGGCCCACGAAGACGGCATGGCAGATAATGCTGTGGCCGATATTGAGGGTGTTCAGGTAGGGGATCTCCAGAATTCCCCCGGCATTCTCCAGAGTGATGCCGTGTCCGGCGTTGACAACCAGTCCCAGCTCATGGGCGCGGCGGGCACCCTCGCTCAGGATCCGGAGTTCCTTCCGCGCGGCTGCCCCCTTGCGTTGGCAATAGGTTCCGGTATGCAGTTCGATCACAGGCGCCCCGAGACCGGCGGCGGCTTCGATTTGCCGCGGAGAGGCCTCGATAAACAGGCTCACTTCAATCCCTGCATCCATGAGTTTCCGGATGGTGGGGCCGAGCTGGCGTTTCTGGCCCGCCGCGTCCAGTCCGCCCTCAGTCGTCAGCTCCTGCCGCCGCTCCGGCACAAGGCACACTTCATCGGGCTTGACCTTGAGCGCGACTGAAACGATATCGGCGTTGTTGGCCATTTCAAGATTGAGCCGGGTTTTAATGGCCTTCCTCAGGGCAAATACATCGCGATCCTGAATATGGCGGCGATCCTCCCGAAGGTGGACCGTAATTCCCCTGGCCCCGGCAATTTCACAGATTCGGGCGGCCTGTACCATGTTCGGATAGTCGGTGCCACGAACCTGGCGAAGGGTCGCCACATGATCGATGTTGACGCCAAGCCTGAGTTTCTGGTTTTGCATCAGTCGTTTTCTCCAATTTTTCTTACTGGAACACCACTTTGCATTTCGGTAGCGCGTTCCTAATTCGATCCCGTTCTTCGTCAGGAATCGGGTTGCCTATAAGATACAAGGTTTCGAGGTTTTGCGCCAGTCCGCTCAAATCCGAGGGCAACGCGGTCAGCTTGTTGTCATTCAGCCTCAGCCACCGCAGGGAGGTCATGGCGCCGGTGCTGTCCGGCAGGGAAGTGAGTTGGTTTCGGTCCAGATTCAGGTAGGCCAGTTGCTTCAGGGTTCCCAGTTCCGGGGGCAGCGAGGTTAGGGCGTTATCGTTCAACCACAATTTCGTCAGGCACCGGAGACTGGCCACGGCGGGCGTTAGGTTTGTCAGGGACGTCTGGCCCATGTCCAGGCTCATTAGCTTTGAAAGGGTGGCGACCTCCTCCGGTACATTTCCGATTGTGCAGGTACGAAGAGTGAGGTGTTCAAGGTTGGCGAGTTTCAGGATGTCACGGGGAAACGCGGGAAGCTTGCGGTAGAACAGGTCCAGGTTCCTGACCCTGTCCGGCGCCTCCATGGCTTC
>JBAXRC010000225.1:0-4577 GCA_037131415.1 bacterium
CGCCTTATGCCTTATTCTTCTGGAGGGCGAAGCTTGCTGAGCCGCAGTCAAGAGGAGCGCATGCCTATCGAACTCCTTGTCTTTCAGTCCGAAAGGTTCGTTTGAAATGCTCGCAAGTTGAAGACGGCTCAGCAAGCTTCGCCCTCCAGAAGAGGGGAATCAGGTAATGGAATCGTTTTTTAGCATTCCACAGGAATGCTGATCGTAGTTTTCTCTAAGGCAAGGGATTACGATTAAGATTTCTATGGGATGCTGATGATTATCAAGGCGCGGAAACTGGCGGCGACACTGGGGCGTGCCTTGCAGCTCGTGTGGCGCAGTTCCCCGCGTCTGACTTTGGCGCAGAGCGCCCTGGCCACCACGCAGGCGCTGGTCCCGCTGGTTACCCTGTACGCCCTCAAGCGGGCGGTGGATGCGGCCGCCGCAGTTGTTCAGGCGCTACCCGGCGGGCGGGCTTCCGGTGGCGGGGCTTGGAATGCCCTGCTCCATAATTCCGCAGGGCAGGAGGTGGCGGCCTGGTTTGTGGTTGGCGCCGCCGCCATGGGCGCGAACGCCTGTCTGCGGGCGTTGGCTGCCTGGATTGGCGAACAGCATGCCATGGCCGTGAGCGATCATGTGCATGACCGCCTGCACCGCAAGTTGCTGTCCGTGGATCTGGCGTTTTTCGAGAACAGCCGCGACCAGGATCGCTTGCACCTGGCGCAGGCCCAGGCGATGACCCGACCCATCAGCGTGCTGGACAGCGTGTTCCAGATGCTGCAGGGCGCGGTCGGGCTGGCTGGCGTGCTGGTTTTACTGTCGACGCTGCATCCGCTCGTTGCGGGAGTGCTGGCGCTGGCTGGCGTGCCGGCCCTGTTTTTCAGGTTGCAGCACGGCCAGCGCCTGTATGAATGGCGGCGTGATCTGGCTCCGCTGGAACGTGAGGCGGGCTATTTCCACCATCTTCTGACCGATGGGGATTATGCCAAGGAACTGCGGCTGCAGGGGCATGGCGGGTTCTGCCGCGCTCGTTTCGAGGCGGTGCGCGCGCGTCTGCGCGAAGCCCGGCTGGTGTGGCGCCGCGCGGTGCTCTCCCGGGAACTGGCGATGCAGTTCGTGATGCTGGCGATTGTGGCGGCGCTGTTCCTGTGGATGACCGGTCAGCTGCTGGCAGGCGCCCTCACCCTCGGCGCCTTGGTGATGTACGTTCAGGCCGTGCAGCGGGGGCAGGGGCAACTTGTCACCCTGGTGGCCGCTGGAGTGGAGTTGCACCAGTCCGCCCTGTTTCTCCAGGCGTTTGATGAACTGATGGCCTTGCCCGGCCGGGTGGTGGCGCCCGCTGCCCCGCGCGCCGTGCCCGCTCCCCTGCGGCGGGGAATTGTGTTTGAGCAGGTGGAGTTCACGTATCCCGGGACGGCTCGTCCGGTCTTGCGTGGCCTGAGTTTCGAGATTCGGCCCAATGAACATGTCGCGCTCGTAGGCGCCAACGGCGCGGGCAAGACGACTCTCGTGAAGTTGCTTTGCCGTTTGTATGACCCCACGGCAGGCCGAATCCTGGTGGACGGGGTGGATCTGAGAGATATGGACCCGGCGGCGTGGCGGCGGCATATCGGGGTGCTGTTTCAGGACTTTGGCCGCTACCAGCTGACCGTGGCGGAGAATGTCTGGATTGGCGATCCGCAGGGGTCACCGGAAGACCCGCGCATCGCGGCGACCGTGGAGCGAGCCGGTCTGGATGAGGTGCTGAAAATCTGGCCACAGGGACTCGCCACCCCGTTGGGCCGATGGTTGCATGAGGGGACGGAGCCGAGCGCGGGGCAATGGCAACGCATCGCGCTGGCCCGGGCCATGTTGCGGGATGCAGGGTTGCTGATCATGGATGAGCCCACCAGTTCACTGGATGCCAGCACCCAGCGGGAGGTCATTCGCATGCTGCAAACCGCCGCCACCGGCCGCGCGGTCCTGATGGTGAGCCACCGTCCCGAAATGCTGGCCTGGACGCAACGGGTGATCGTGCTGCGCGACGGCGCTGTGGTGGAGGAAGGCCCTGAAGCCTTGTTGCGGAACGGACATGGCGAATTCTCAAGACTGTTTTCAATCCACGACCCACGACCCACAACCCACGACTAACGACCCACGACCAACAACCAACAACCAACGACTAACGACCAACAACTACGCTATTGCTGACTTTTCGTGGTTCTTGTAAGATTTAAGACTATTTTGGAAGGCTCACCCGTTTCCCGGGAAGCCCTTGAAAGGCATGAAGTAATGAGATGGTTCAGTATTGTGATGATGGGATGCTGGCTGGTTTGCGCCGGTTGTCTCAGCCTGTCGAACGGCAAGCCTGATGGCGCACCCCTGTCGACGGATCTGCCCGAAACACATTCAGGCGCCCAGTTGCGGCCGGGGCTGACGGTTAATGTTCAGGTGCTGGTCACCGGGCAGAAAGAAGTCGACGAAAAGAATCGACGGATATCGGAGTCGGGCTCCATCACCCTGCCGCTGGTGGGGGAGATTCGCGTGGCGGACTTGACCATTTCGGAGGCCCAGTCCCTGCTCAGGACGGCCTACAGCAAGGTCTATGTCGCCCCGCAGGTGATTGTGGAGTGTCTCATGGAAACCGGCGAGACGGCAGTGTCCCCCTGGGGGAATATCACGGTGCTCGGACGCGTGAAGAAGCCGGGGCAGGTCAATATGCCCGCCACGCGGGACTTGACCGTCAGCCGGGCAATCCAGCTTGCCGGGGGACTCGACTCCAGCGCACGTAGCGAGGCGATCCGGGTGACGCGTACCCGTGCGGGTAAAGCCGAGCAATTCGAGGTCAATCTGGATAAGATAGGCAGAAGTGGAAAAACTAAGGACGATATCCGCCTCCTGCCGGGCGATGTCGTATATGTGCCCGAGGCGGTTCTGTGAGTTTCACGATCAACGTTCCTGGAAGTGCCACTACATCCCTCAAGGTGGACCGGGACCTCCGGGCACGGTCAGTTAATGCATGTCCATTCCAGGCGCCTGACGCCGCCCGGAGGTCGGCGTCCACCAGTGGATATTATGAGGCTATGAGGAGAAATATGAAAAAGATCATTCTTCCTATGGCTGTCTGCCTGGGATTATTTATTCTGACAGGCAATGCGGCTGGCAAGCCGGGTGACGGGATTCAGCCCGTTGAGGCCGTGGTGATCCATCCGTTTGTGGAGGTGGCGTACAGCTACGATACCAATCCCCGCCTGTTGCCCATCGGGCAGGAGCAGGAGGATTCCTTCTGGGACCTGAGTCCCGGTATGAATATCTCACGCGCCCGGGAAAATATCCGCATGGAGGGCCTGTTCTGGGGGCGCCTCCGTCGGTTTGATACATTCACCGACAAGGATGTGGACGACTGGTCGGAGGAGATGCGTCTCACACTGGGCCGTCGTGAAAATTGGAACCTTAAACTCCATGAACGATACGGCCGCGTGTCGGATTACGATCTCTCTGTTCGCACCATGGATGTTGCCGCCGAAGGCACTGGGGATCGCTACCTGGAAACCCCTGAAGCCGCCCCTTTGAGCGTAATGGAGCGGACCGAGCGCGTGGACCGGTATCTTCTCGATTGCGGTATCGGGGTGGGTGGCCCCTTGACTGAGAAAACCTATCTGGACGGGTTGGTCGATTATGGATTGGTCGATTACATCCCCGCTGAACTTTATGATTCCACCGAACAGAAGGCGTCCCTCAAGGCCGCGCGCAGTGTCACGGACAAATCCAGCGCCGTGCTGGTCGGTGAGTTCATTCAGATGGAAAACGACAGCCTGTCCGATCCGGCATACTATTATGCCGGCAGGTTGGGATGGCGCTGGCAGGGCACGTTCAAGAGCCGGTTTGAGGGGAGCGCGGGGTATTACGGGTTTGACGCCAAGCAGCCGGATTCCCTGCCCTCGCTTCGTCGCGATGGGCCCGCCTACGATCTGGCTTGGTACTGGCAGGCCAGGCCAAAGTTGTCTGTTTCCCTTGGCGGTCGCAGTGAAATGCAGCTGGCTCCCGACACGGCTAAAAATGCCAAGCTGGTCGACATGATCACCGGAAGTGTAAACTACTCAGCCACCCAGCGCCTCTCCCTGACCTTGTTGGTCGGTTATCGGCACGAGAATTTCAGCGAAGGGGAAGAACTATCGCAGGGCGCTCTGGTCCGGCGCGTGGTCGAGCAGATTCACGGCCGCGTTCACGCCGACTATCAGGTATTCAAGTGGTTGAAGGGCTACGGCGAATTATGGCTGGAAGACACCACCGATAATGTCCGTGGCGATTATAAGGAAACACGCGCCACCCTGGGTGTGAAGGCGATGTATTAATGGTTAATGGTTGATGGTTCATGGTCACTGGCGTCCCATAGGAGACAAGTCGATCTTGATAACAGGCAACACAGGAAGTCGTTTGGCGCCTCCCCCTCTCCCTTGAGGGGAGAGGGTTGGGGTGAGGGTGCTTTAGGGGCGAGTCCGAGTCAATCCCCAGTGAAACCTCCTGTTATCAGGGAGAGGAGTCTGAACGTCTGCTCAAAGGTATAGCTGATCCGGAAACCCCTCACCTCAATCCTCTCCCCCAAGGGGAGAGGAAGG
>JBAXRC010000226.1:0-4566 GCA_037131415.1 bacterium
GGTGGTTACCGCCTGGGCAAATCCCATGGGCTCCCATGAATCGAGCTGGCGGTTGCCGTTCACATCGATAAAGGCCCGGACATAATAAGGCACATTCCTGAGCCCGACCAGGGTGTACGCCCCCTTGTTGATGGAGGGCGCATTGGTGTTGCACCGGTAGGAGACCTGCACCTGACCGTCGGCCTGCCCACTGAAGCCCGACGACTGGTAGGCTTGCACAATGACCGTGAGGTTGCTGTTCTGACCCGTGCCATACCCGTGCCCGACCTTGCCGAGGTAGAAGATGTCGCCGCTGATCGTGGATTTGCCACCCGAAACCGGCGGGTCGACATTCACCAGGAACGAGCTCCACGGGGAAAAGGCCGAGGTAACAGACGGCGTGGCCGCCTGCACGCGGGCCCAGTAGAGCCCGTTGACCCAGACGGAGGAGGCATAATTACCCCCGCTCGGCACATAATTGTCGCCGGCATAGAACGGCAAGGTCACTTTCTGGACGCCGCTGACATCCATGTACGGGACCATATTCGTTATGCTGAGAATCGGAGTTCCGTTGCTGGTCGCCGCAATCTGCAGGCGATAGTTGGTGGCATTCGTGTCCACCCTGAACTCCAGCTCATTCCGCGCATACTGGAACTGCATACTCCCGTTCGGGGTCGCGATACTGGGCGTAACAAGCGACACGGCAGCAACCATGGCGACATTCGTGGTGAAATACCCGATGGGCCACACATTCGAGGAGATCAGCATGACATCAGCGCCAGCTTTCGCACCATAGGTACCGACACTCAGCCAATCGCCTTCATGCCAATAATTCCTCGGGGCATTAATGGTTTTCGTAAAACCATGCACCACATTGGTTAGCACATATCGCGTCACGTTTGGAACCGCTTCCCAAGCATAGCGGGGATAACCCGGCATCTCATCCGTCAGCCCGATTTCCACGCTATTGATGGCGCCCCATCCGAAGTTAATCGGCTGGAACTGGGCAATACCCGCAGGCTCCTGTGTCGGATCCCACACGTTATCCCCGTTCCTGTCAAAAATGGCGAAGATGTAGTTATTACCCTGATGGATATGTCCGCTGGACATCACATTCGTGACGGCCGACTCCCCGGTAACCACCAATTCGGCATCCGGGTAGCCATCCATCGCCGCAGAATGATAGAACATGAGCCTTACGGTGCCGCTGTTGGTCATGGCACCAGACAGCGTTGCTCCCCAGCGTCCCTTATAGCGGACATGGACACCCAGCATGGGCGTCGGGTAATTGGTGGCAACAATGGGGTTGCTACCCGCCATGTATTCGGAATAATTATCCCACCCGTCCTCATCCGGATCCAGATTGCCGTCATAATAGGCCGGATCCAATCCGCGGTTCCAGGTGGTCAGGCACGGTCCCGGGTATTGGACTTCCCAGAGGTCGGGAATACCGTCGCCATCGTCATACAACTCACCCCATGTCCGGGCACCCGGTCCTTTCCGGCTGTCATAATCGCTGAATCCATCGCCATCGCTATCCCACACACTCGGATTCGTTCCGGCCAGATACTCGCCCAGATTCGACAATCCGTCGTTGTCGATGTCCCCGGTACCACCATTGTTGCCCGTGCCGTCATAGGGATCCAGGCCGTTGGCCATTTCCCACCAATCCGGCAGGCCATCGCCATCCGTGTCCTTATTGAGAGGCGCCAGGGTGTTGGTGGCAAAAACAGCGCCATTGGTCAACACCGCCGCCGCATCCCAATTCTGCAACCAGTTCGTCCTGACCGTGAAGTCCTGCGCGCTCAAGCCACCGTCATCAAAGCGGAACTCAGCCAGTTCACCCTTGGTGATCGGATTGCCATAGATGCTCTGGATCGCCTTGATGTCATCGGCGGCCAGGGTCGCATCACGGGACCCGTCATAATACGGATACATGACCGCTGATGGGTCATCGGAATGCGCAATGCCCAGGCAATGCCCTTCCTCATGGGTCGCCACATACTGAAGATCAATTCCTGTCCCCGCCAACCCATCCTTCCAGGTTTCCTCTGAATCCAAGTGAAAATCCCCAGCAGTTGGTTCAGAAACGATATCATTCGGGTAATAGCCAAAACCCAGGATCCCGCTGGGTCCGTCAATCTGCTCCCACATGACATCCATGGAGAACGATTTTCCTGCAACACCCGTTTCGGTAAAGGTGAGCGCCGCATACTTGACCCACCTGAACATGCCGTCCACCACCGCCCTCTTGGCGACCGTTGGATTCAAATTCGAATTATAATTCACAAAATGATAAGTCAGGTCGGCTGAGCCGCGGCCGGGACCATCCCACCCATCTCCATTGACTGCAAACGGAGCCATTTCCGCTCCGCCGACAAGGTGTTCCGGCATCCGGTAAACCGTACCCCCGGAGGTCAGGAACGAAGCCGCCGGAGCAGCCCAGCTTACGGCATTGTTCCCGGCCAGCGCCGTGAGTTGCGTATCGTTCACATAGGCCACCAGATCGGAGCCGCCAATGTATCGGCTCTGGTAGACCGATCCGCCCGCCGCCTGAACGACCTGAAGGGCGTCGGCCAAGGGCACATCCTTGAAGAAGCTGACCAGGACATAGCGGGTCGCGTTGGTGCCCGTTGCGTTCAACAGCGGCGAGATCTTGTCGGAGGAATTCAGCAATCCGGTCCAGGTCACCTTGGAGCCCAACGCCGTCAACTGGGCCTTGGTCGCCTTAACGGCACGCACCCCGGGCGCCACGTAATTCAGGACGGTCATCCCGGCCTGGGTCAGTGCGGCCGCATTCTTGGCGGACGCTTCCGAATCAAATTTGACCAGCATCCGGACCGGCTGGGAAGCTGCCAGGAGATTCACCTCGGCGCTCAGGCCACCATAGGTGGAGACCGTCCTGGTTTTGAGCGATACGACATTGCCGAAAGAATCGAGCGGCTGACCTTCAGGAGCGTTATACCGGTCGGCAATGTCGGCGGCCGTCCGGGCCAACGACCAGATCCGGACATTATCCAGATACCCCTTGAACCCGTTGGTAACCGTTCCGACCGAGCGACTGGCGCCGATGGTCACTTCATCGCCCCAATGCGTAGAGGAATACCCAAACACGGTGGGCGGGAAGCTTCCGATATCCTGGCGATAGGCGGCCAGCTTGCCGTTGACATACAACGACATCTTGTTGGAGGCGGAGTCATATACCCCCGCCACATGCGTCCAGACCCCGGTGGCCTGAATCACAACCCCGGCCAGACCGTTGGTGCGATCCGATATCCCGGTGCCATCCAGCCGCGTTTGAACCAGGACATTGCTGGTGGCGATGCCAAAGCGAGTATAGAGTCGCAGCGTACCGGGCACACTGTTGGTGGTGAGCCCCAGTTCGTAGTTGATGCCGTACTGCCCGGGCACCATACCCTCCATGTACCGGCTGACAATGACCCCGCCCGTGCTGTTGGTATCCGGCCTGATCCAGGCTTCCACCGTGAAGTTTGTGGACATCAGCTTGTCGCTCGGCACCACAATCAGACGGGCCGTCCCATTGAGGTAGACCGAACGCTGAACCACCGGGGAAAGCGGATTCAGCGGATCACTGGTCGTGGTCGGGCTCGAACTGGTCGCCGGCCGGGTCAGGGCCCAGACCGGATCCGTCTGCCCCGTCACTTCTTCCCAATCCGTCAGGCCGTCATCATCCGTATCCTTGACGTTCGGAAGCGTGCCGTGCTGGAACTCCTTGAGATTGACCAGATGATCGCCATCGGCATCGGCTTCCACATCGGACAGCGCTGAACTTCCGGTATGGGTATTCCAAGGATCAGTACCACAGAGATATTCCTGGAAATTATTGAGGCCATCGCCGTCAGGATCGCCTTCGGCGCCATTCTCCCCAATGCTGTCGCGGGGATCCAGCCCATGCGCCACTTCCCAGTCATCCGGCAAGCCATCGCCGTCACTGTCATAGGGCGTAAGGGCGGGCACCGTCCCGTTATCCCACATCGCGATATCCTCATCACCCTGGGCCCAGCGCAACGGCAGGAGATCGCCGTAAATCCCGTCCGAGGATAAAAGGAAGGGATGGGCCTCGGTGACTGTCAAAGGCTTCTTCTGTGTACGGTACTGGAAGGTATAGGGGTTGCAGGCGTTCGGAAAGACATAGACATTTGTGATTCCGAGAACAACATTGGTGACACCCCAGAGAATCGCGGAATCACTGGGCGGATTCGTTGGCATATGGCTGGACAAGTTCTTGATCCACGGCACATAGCGATACTCGTTGTAGACGCGCGACCGGTCTGCGGCCAGGGCCCACCAGGGGGCGGCGGCATAGGGAGTCCCGAAGCTGGGATAGCTCGTCAGCATCTCAAAGCCAGCAGGCGCCACCCCGTTGTGGTCCGGATCAGCCAGGTCATCAAAGCCGTAACTGAACAACAGCTTGGATTCCGACATCAGGTTCAGGTTGACATCCGTCACATCCTTCATTGTGTATCGGCGCAGGAGATTGCCCCGGATATCCGACTGGGACCGGGCGCCGGACCAGATCCGGACCTCATCCACCCACCCGGCGAAATATTGATCCAGGACGGGTTC
>JBAXRC010000227.1:0-4546 GCA_037131415.1 bacterium
ACTGGAAATAGCGCTTTCCGGTAAAGGCGCCCGGCAGCGACGACGCCACGGGATCAATGAAGTATTCATTGGTCGTCCCGAACCTCCCCACGAAGTCGGCTTGCGGAGGATTGACGTTGTCCGCCCGAGCCTGCAGTTGGACGCGTCCCGCCGCCTCACGCCGACCCGTCACGCAATGGCCGGCAATTTCCCCCGAGGGCAAGGCCCGATTATACACCGCCACCTCGTCCAACATTCCCTTGAAATAGGCACCCCGGGCCGAACCGAACGTCACGTTGTCCGCATTGACAGCCGACGGGGAAACCACCGCAACGTGGTTCCACCCCGGAAGGAGTTGCGTCTTCAATCCGCCATTAACATAGATCGCGGGGTTCACCCCGGACCACCCATTCACCGTCACGAGGTTATTGGATACCGCCAACCACGCGCTGCTGGCACCAAGTTCCAAGATCGGCATGGTCGGTCTATCGCCATTCACCCAGAACTCAATCGTCTGCACCGCAGATCCCAGACTCCCCACATTGACCCAGTTATCCGAACCATTGAAGACCCCCGAGGCTGATCCAAGTTTGGCATAAGGGCTGAACGAGGCACCAGACACCGTGAAGGGATGTCCTTTTCCGGAACCGTCATCCCATGTGTTATTCATGTGCCAAAGGCCTTCCAGCCCCAGCAGCGGAGTTGAAAGTTCCACACCGCGATCCCAAACCAGTTTCGTCCAATTCACGGAAGTGCTCGCATCAAACACCCGCGAGGTAAAAAGACCGTTCGAGACGACGCCATTCCTCGCGGCGCCAAGTGTGACTAACGGAGTATCATGGCGCGTCGGAAGCATGACTCCATCCATGGACTCCACTCCTTGAATATAATCACCCCAGATGTCATCCACAAGCTCTCCAGCCGTGCCCAAGAACTTCAACGACTCCAGATAAGGAGTTTGAAGTCTGCTCTTATCCGGATAGAAAGTGGCTTCATATTGGAGATATTGGTCATACGGATTGAATCCCGGCATCGTTGTCAGTAGCGTGAACTGATTGATAAAATACTTGCCCGCATCGCCATTAGGTCCAACAAAAATTCCAGGAGAAGAATTCGTTGCCCAGGACCGCACCTTAACCCCAAACGAACTGCCTGAATAGTATAGATTCTGCACTTCCTTTGCACTCAGAGTCCGCCCATAGATGGCAACTTCATCAAAGATACCTGAAGATCTGTAGGTTGGACCTAAACTTTCCGAGCCAACGAAAAACGGAGATCCCTGGGTCACGACGGCTGGACACACGTTTGTCCCCTGCAACTGCCCATCCATGTAAAGAGCCATCTTCCCCGCCCCAAACGTCGCCACTACAAAACACCAACTTCCCAGGGGAATATCCTTTATCGAGGGTATGCTGTAAGTATTTGAAATATAAAACACTGTTTTTGTTGACACCTGAGAAACGCCTATTTGATTGCCATCCGTAGAGTTAATGCGAGACATTACCAGACCCGCGTAATTTACGCGGGGTGAAGCCAACTTGACCCAGAAAGCAATACTTCCGCTGCTCCGACTATTAAGCAGGGTGCTATTTGCTGTCTGGAAATAGTTTGATCCATTCAATAGCAGTGCCTGTGATCCAAAATAAGCGTCATTCGTAAATGTTGGACTGTTTACCGGCGTACCATCCCCCCCTGCCGCCTCATCACTCCAAGTCCCATCAAAATGATACAACGCCAGAACATCAGGATCATTTACAATACCGGAATCAGACAACTGGATTGAGGACAGGGCATTGGACCCAAATTGATTATTCGAAAAGCGGATTGCCAATCCGTTCCAGATATTCCCTTCACCGCCATCAAAAACTCTGGATGTATAGATGCCGTTACTCGTATAGAGTCCGTTGGATAACATCAAACCCACATTGGCGTTTCCGCCCAGACCTATGGCCGTCAGTTGTGCGGCATTAGTCAAGTAGTCAGCCCTTATGGTTGCCTCCAGAGAATTATTCTGGAGTATCAATTTCGCAACACCACCCGCCACTTCAATCCTGTTTGAGCTGGACTCGACATACTGGGATGGCGTGGTAAACGGCCAGTTGGTGGTCTGAGGCGCGGCGCCAAGCGGGGCACCCACAACCATCAAGAGAACAGCAGCTATCCAGAGAGAAATATGCATCTTCATTCGTCACCACCGTGGTGTTGTGATTAAGTCACTATCCATTACTCTCATGATAACATGGGGCTGTCGGCTAAATGTCAAATAATTGCAAATATTCAACTAGACCACACATTTCGCATCCTGCTCGGATGTCCCTTCACTTTCAAACACTGGGCCCCTTATCATGTGCGACAAATCATTCGGCACACAAGACTCGCGGCTTGCCATCTGCAAACCAAAACCCCATCAACATCGAACTTCGCGACGGAAAGGCCAAACCAAAGGAAGAACAGTAAGTGCTGAGCTTCCACGATGGCAAGCGCCATTGTCCCAACCCAATGACCTGAGTGAACCCAAGCATTTTGAAATCCCTGAATGTATAAGAACTATTATGATCTTCGTACGCATCGGCTCCTTTTCGCAAACCGGCGTTATTAGGGGTGGACACAATCACACATTGTCTTGCCACACGCCTCAGTTCACGCATCAATCCTGAACCTTTCCCGGGAGCCAGGTGTTCGATAACTTCACAAGCGATCACCGTGTCAAAAGACTTGTCCTGAAAGGGCAACTCGCAGGCATCCGCCACCTTGACCTCATCATACATTGAACCGGCTCTTAACGCATTGACACTTGACTCACGCAGATCCACCCCTGCCACGTAAATTCGCCCGCCCACTGCAGGATCCCTATGCCTCTTCAGCAGAAACCCCCATTTCCCGCAACCGCAACCCACATCCAGGAATCGATCACCAACCGCATTGTAAACCACATAGGGGTCATAACACAAAGGACTTGTACTCACAATTGAACCTCCGTTTGGAATTCAGCAGTAACTGATTTATTGTCGATCTTCTCTTGCACTTGCTCCGGATGGCCACACCTTTGCTCGCAAACTATGTTTTTGTCAAAAGAGAATGATAGAGTGTCACCATGTCGCCTACCATTCTTTCCTTGCGGTAGTACCGTAGCGCACGTTGCTGCCCATTTTGCCCCAGTTGTAGTCTCAACCTATCATCATTGACCAGGCGTCTGATCGCCTCTGCCGTGCCATTGGCATCCCCCACCGGCACAACGAATCCGGCAACTCCATCCTCATTGATTTCCGGGAAAGGCCCAAAGTCGGACGTGATCACGGGCAATCCCGCCGCCATCGCTTCGACAACCGCCAAGCCGAAAGACTCATGGCTATTGGACAGCAGAATGAAGGCGTGCGCGTTCTTCATGATGTTTTCAGGGCTATTCACATGCCCATGCAGATGCACCCGGTCCGTCAAGCCCAAGTCCATGACTTTCCGCTTCAGCCCATCCAACTCATCGCCTTCTCCCAAGATGTCCAGGAAAACCCGCCTGTCACCCAGCGCCGCCATTGCATCCAGAAGCGCCGAATATCCTTTCATGGGATGTAAACGCCCGACGCTGACCAATCTAAATGGCTCCCCAACAGCACGCAAGGGCGGCGCTGCCAGGAGAAAACGTGCTGTATCAACTCCATGCGGCACCACCCTGCAAACCTCAGGCGAAACCCCTAACACTCTGTTCCATTCACTAGCCGCAAAGCGGGAAGGGAAACATAAGACATCGTGCTGCCGCCCCGTCCACTTGATCAACCACCGCCGCACCACACTCGCCTCCTGCACTGGCGAGATGTGAAAGAACCCCACAGTCCTAATATTCGAAAACCTGGCAGCAACGCCGGCCATTTCATATCCATGAAGATTTACCTGCAGGACATCCAACTTGGTTGCAACTAGAAGGCGCCGCAGGTGTCGGACTTCTTTAATATTCCCAGCAATAAGTTTCAGCCACCCCGGCAGGAAACCCAGCAGTACCGACTTTAAGGTTCTGACATGTGGACGACGAGATAACGGTGACTGGGCGGTGAACACCTGCTTCACTGTATCCGCCACTGGATGGGAAATGCTTTTCCCCTCCGTCTTCTTCCACGCCACACATTCCAGTCCCTCTAGTTGGAGTTCCCTAAAAAGCCGACTTCCCTCCACACCAATCAAAACAGGCTCACGCCCTGCCTGCCGTATTTCCAGCATCAGGCTTTTGAGGTATACTTCTGATCCTCCCCACCCATCAATCGAAGTGAAATAACCTATTCGCATAACGTCAGCCATTCAACTCCATGAGCAGCATTCAGTATCAACGGCGAGTCTGGCGTCTCCTTTCAGAGTGAAAGGATGCCACAACGGCCGCCAGCTGTTTATTCGAAGCGAGCACAGTGTTCAACTGAGATCTTTCCCATAAGCCGAGTTTTTGTTGCGGCTTATCTGGCGCGTCATCATCGATAAAGAGCAAGGGCTCGCAAAAGCAAAAAGGAGGTTTTCTAAGATCTATAAAACGGCGAAGCAATTTCTTTTCTGTAAAAGTGTCGGCCTGATCGGCGGATCTCACGTG
>JBAXRC010000228.1:0-4532 GCA_037131415.1 bacterium
GATCAATATCGCCCGCAAGCCCCTGATGGAGGTCATTGGGGCGGTGGATCTGCTGACGCTCAACGAGTCGGAGGCGCGCCTGATCACCGATGAGTACAACCTGCTCAAAGCCGCCCGGAAAATCCTGGGGTGGGGGCCGAAGTATCTCATCATCAAGAAGGGTGAACACGGCGCCATGCTTTTCTCGAAAGCCGGGATCTTCGTGGTGCCTGCCTATCCCCTTGAGATGTTCCACGATCCCACGGGCGCCGGCGACACCTTTGCCGGCGGGTTCATGGGCGCCTTGTCAGAAAAGGGGGACATTGACGATTCCGCCATACGCCGTGCCATGGGCTACGGGAGCGTGGTGGCCTCGTTCGGCGTTGAGGAATTCAGCCTGGACCGGTTGTGCCGGTTATCCCGGCGAGATATCGAAAACCGGTATCAAGACTTCCTGAAACTGACCCACCTGGGGTAGATTTCCGACCCCAAAAGTCTGACGTCAGCATCCATTCGGAATCTCCGCATTTTTTGTAGACATTGCCTACACAGAAGGCTATAAGTATTTGATTCATCTGTTAAATATTTAACGATATCAGCATTGACGGGCTGGCGGGTGGATACCGCGGGAGCAGAACAATGACAGAACCGGCATGCAAGTGTAATTGCCAGCAGGATGTTGACGAGGCGAAAGGCCTCAAGCGTCTGGACGTGGTGATTCGTGAGTACCGGGACAAGCCCGGTGCCCTGATTCCCGTGTTGCAGATGGCGCAGGGACTCTTCGGATATCTTCCGGAATCAGCGCTCAAGAAAATCAGCCTCGGCCTGGATAAATCCTACAGCGAGGTTGCCGGAGTGGTCGGATTTTATTCATTCTTTTCAACCGTTCCCCGGGGAAAGAATCTGATCCGCGTCTGTCTTGGAACCGCCTGCTATGTTCGCGGCGGGATGCAGGTGCTTGAGGCCATCAAGAAGAATCTGGGCATTGACGTCGGCCAGACAACTCCCGACCGGCAGTTTTCCCTGGAGGTGGCGCGCTGCTTCGGCGCCTGCGGGCTGGCGCCGGCCATCACGGTCAACGACGATGTCCACCAGCGGGTCAAGTCCGCCAAGGTGCATGAAATCATCAATTCCTACCGGAAAAAGTCGAAAAGCACGGGTGCGAAGAAGAAGGTGAAGTCATGACGGCATCCGGAAAGATCAACACGCCGTCGGATCTGTCGGTTCTGGCCTCCGAATTCAAGGCGAAGGTTGAGGGGCGTATCCGCACGGGAGAGCCGGCGTCCGGCAAGATCAAGCATTATGTCCTCGTTTGCACGGGGGGGGGCTGCATTGCCTCCGGCGCGCTGGGTGTCAAGGCAGCCATGGAGCAGGAAATCAAGCGGCTTGGTCTGGCTCCCTCGGTAAAGGTATTCGCGACCGGCTGTCTTGGGCCCTGTGCGGTGGGTCCCGTGGTGGTGGTGTATCCCGAGGGAACCTTTTACCAGAATCTCACGGCGAAAACGGCCGTCCAGATTGTCCGGAGCCATCTCAAGAAGGGACTCATCGTCGAGTCCCTCGTCCACAGGAAGGGTCCTGAAGGCACGCCGGTTCCGGCCATGAAGGACATCGAGTTTCTCAACAAGCAGACCAAGATTGTTCTCCGGAACTGCGGCATCATCGACCCCAACAGCATTGAGGAATACATCGGCTGCGACGGGTACAAGGCGCTCGCCCGGGTACTGACCACGTTGAAGCCGGAGGATGTCATTGAGACCATGAAGCAGTCCGGGCTCCGTGGACGTGGCGGCGCCGGGTTCCCGACCTGGATCAAGTGGAGCCTGACCCGCAAGGCGGCCGGCGGCGAGAAGTTCATGCTGTGCAACGCGGATGAGGGCGATCCCGGCGCCTTCATGGACCGGAGCGTGCTCGAGGGGGATCCCCATAGCGTGATTGAGGCCATGACCATCGGCGCTTACGCGGTGGGAGCAAGCCGCGGGTTTGTCTATTGCCGGGCAGAATATCCCCTTGCGGTTGAGCGTCTGGGAAAGGCCATTGAGCAGGCCAGTGAAAAAGGACTGCTGGGCGACAACATTTTCGGCTCGGGCTTTAACTTCACCCTGGAGATCCGGATGGGTGCCGGTGCCTTCGTGTGCGGCGAGGAGACAGCCCTCATGACCTCGATCGAGGGCAACCGGGGCGAGCCCCGGCCACGTCCCCCGTTCCCCGCCAACAAGGGCTTATGGGGCAAACCCAGTGTGCTGAACAATGTGGAAACCTATGCCTCGATCCCGGCGATTTTCAACCGGGGGGCGGACTGGTTTGCCTCCTTCGGGACCGATAAGAGCAAGGGCACCAAGGTGTTCGCGCTGGCCGGCGCCGTGAACATGACGGGACTGGTGGAGGTGCCTGTCGGCACCCCGCTGGGCGAGATCATCTACGATATCGGCGGGGGAATACCGGACGGCAAGAAGTTCAAGGCGGCCCAGATTGGCGGCCCGTCCGGTGGCTGTATTCCGCGCCAGCATCTCAATGTCCCGGTGGATTACGAGTCGCTGTCCGAGCTTGGCGCCATCATGGGGTCCGGCGGCCTGATTGTGATGGACGAGGACACCTGCATGGTGGATGTGGCCCGCTACTTCCTCGACTTCGTCCAGGATGAGTCCTGTGGGAAATGCGTGCCCTGCCGTGTGGGCACGAAGCGGATGCTGGAAATCCTCAACCGGATCTGTGCCGGGCAGGGGAAGATGGAGGATATTGACCGCCTGATCACCCTGGGCCACCAGATTCGTGACACCGCCTTGTGCGGACTCGGCCAGACGGCGGCCAATCCCGTGCTTTCGACCCTCCGCCATTTCCGGCATGAATATGAGGCGCACATCCTGCAGAAGCACTGTGAGGCCGGAATTTGCCCGAGCCTCGTCAGGGCACCCTGCCAGAGCGCCTGTCCCGCCCGGGTGGATGTGCCGGGCTTTGTGTCACTGGTTGCGGAGAAGCGCTATTCCGAGGCCCTCAAGCTGCACCGCGAGCGGAATCCCTTTGCAACGGTATGCGCGCGGGTCTGCTTCCATACCTGCGAGGACAAGTGCCGCCGTTCATCCCTGGACAGCGCCGTCTCAATCCGTGGCATCAAGCGCTTCATGGTGGATCAGGAGAACAAGCCGCAGCTTCCTGAAATCCGGCAGAATGCGGCGAATGCCAAACGCAAGGTTGCCATCATTGGCGCCGGCCCCGCGGGACTTTCCTGCGCGTACTTCCTGGCGCGTTTGGGTTACCAGCCCAAGGTATTGGAATCCGAGCCCCGCCCGGGGGGCATGCTGGTCCAGACGATTCCCGCCTACCGGTTGCCTCGCGAGCTGTTGGCCCGTGAAGTCCGGATGATCGAAAAGCTGGGTGTGGAGATCAAGACCGGTAAAAGGCTTGGCCGGGATTTCACCCTTGAGTCCCTTAAAAAGCAGGGCTACGAGGCGGTTTTCCTCGCGGTGGGCGCCCCGGACGGGGTCCGGATCAGCATGCCCGGCAGCGACAGCCGCGGCGTGGTGGAGTCCATCGCCTTTCTGCGCGAGTACAACCTTCGCGGCTCCGTCAAGGTGGGGAAGAAGGTCATCGTTGTGGGAGGCGGAAACGCGGCCATTGATGCCGCCCGCACGGCGTTGAGGCTGGGGGCGTCCGTTACGGTTGTGTACCGGCGGACGGAGGCGGAAATGCCCGCCTATGCCGAGGAAATCGAGCAGGCGCGCCAGGAGGGGGTTGTGCTTGAGACGCTTACGGCGCCGGAGGCGATCCTGACGAAAAATGGCGGTGTATCCGGCATGCTGTGCCGACGCATGAAGCTGGGCGAATTTGACCGCTCCGGCCGCCGGCGCCCGGAGCGCGGGGGTGAAGAGATCGTGCTGGACGCCGACCAGATCATCCTTGCCGTGGGGCAGACCCTGGACGCCCCGTCCCTGGTGGGGAACCTTCCGGTTGAATTGATCGGCAGCAGCCAGATCATGGCGGATGCCCTGACGGGGAAAACCAGCGTGCCGTGGCTGTTTGCCGGCGGTGATGCGGCGACAGGCCCTTCGTCGGTTGTGGAGGCCGTGGGCAGCGGGGAGCGCGCGGCGGTCGGAATCGATGCGTTCCTCACCGGCGAGTCTCACGCGTTCTGGCGGCGGGAGGCCGTGGTGGACACGAAGTTTGATCCCGATGCGGAACCCAGGATGGATTCCCGCGGTCCGCTCGTCCTGCTTCCCTCGGAACGGCGGAAGAACAACTTTGATGAGGTGGAGCAATCCTGGTCAGAAACGGAAGCCGTCAGGCAGGCGCGACGGTGCCTCCGGTGCGACTACCGGGCGAAGGATGAAAGCGGGGCGACACCATGCCAAAACTGACCATTGATGGATATCCGGTGGAGGTTCCTGAAGGAACTTCGATTCTGAAGGCGGCGCGAACCATCGGGGTGGCCATTCCGACCCTGTGCCAGATGGAAGACGTCCACGCCATCGGAGCCTGCCGCGTGTGCGTGGTCGAGGTGGAGGGCCAGCGCAATCCCGTGGCCTCCTGCTCGTTCCCGGTGACCGAGGGGATGAAGG
>JBAXRC010000229.1:0-4502 GCA_037131415.1 bacterium
CTCCACCTGCACCTTGGGGGCGATGTCGCCGATTTCGTCGAGGAAAATGGTGCCGCCGTCCGCCAGTTCAAACCGGCCTTTCTTGTCACGAATCGCCCCCGTGAAGGAGCCCTTCATATGCCCGAACAGCTCACTTTCCAGCAACCCTTCCGGAAGCGCACCACAGTTGACCGGAACAAACATCTTATTGGCACGGGGCCCTTCATTGTGGAGTGCGGCGGCCACAAGCTCCTTGCCGGTTCCACTCTCCCCCTGGATCAGAACGGGTGCCGCGGATTCGGCCAGTTCCGGAATCAGGTCGTAAAGCGCCAGCATGGCCGGATGTTTTCCCACAATTCCGGCAAACTGCTCAATCTCACCCAACCGCCTCGCCAGCTGGGTTTCCCTTGTCATGTCCCGGAAACAGGCCAGAATACCGACGGGCTTCCCCTCCTGGCCTGACATGAAATTTACATTCATGGAAATCCGGCGGGGCTCGCCCCCGGCGGTGGTGATCTCAACATCCTTGGCGACCGGCATCTTGGGCAGAACACCGCCTTTGCAAAAGGCGCACTTCCCCCCGCACAGCCCGCCCGGGATGACCTCATGGCAATCCCGATTGAGGACGTCCTCGCGCTTGTATCCCGTGATCACCTCAGCCGCGGCATTAAAATAGAAAATCCGCCGCTTCAAATCATGGGCGATGACCCCTTCGGAAATATGATCCAGCACCAGGTTCGACACGCGCCGTGCCTGCAGAAAGGCATCCAGATAGCCCCGGCCGAACAGATCGTCGACCAGTCGCTTGAGGGTGCCGCAACTTTCGTGGAACCGCTTCAGTTGCCGCTCCAGGTCGTCCCCCATCCCGGCGGACTCATCCAGCCGCCAATGCAACTGCTGGGGGTTCCCGACCAACACCGCGCAGGCCGGTTCGGACTCCGCAGCCAGGGAAACCACCACATCCGGAATGACCGCCCCCAGGCTCGACAGGACAAGCCCCTCCTGCGCCCGGGGCGAAACCTGGAATTCAGACAACACCCGCCAGGCCAGGGGATCCACATGACCGGAGTGCATGCCGGCATAATGGACCCTCACATCCTTGCGCCCATGGGTATTTGCAAAGGCCGCCGCCATGGCGCTGAAACTCGCGTCGTGCCCGCCCACAAAAAGAATCTGATATTGGGTTCCGGTCATAGTCTCAAGCATCCAGATATCCGCGCGCCACGGCGTCACGGATCAGTTCCTCGGCAAACTCCCACAGCGTCCGGGAGCCTTCCCCGACATGCCGGTTGCGCTCCTGCACCTTCGCACTGTTCACCCCGTGCTGCTTCCAAACCACTCCGCCGGTGTAATAGTTGTGCATCAGGGGCTGCACCCGGTCAAGCGCCGCGGCAAACCTCGCCTCCGGCGTCACCCTCGCTTCAAATTCCTCCCACAAGGCCTGGAACTCCTGCCGCTGGTCCTCCGGCAACAGCCCGAACAACCGCTCAGCCGCAACTTGTTCGCGGGCCACCTTACCACGATTTCCCGCATCGTCATAACAATAGGTGTCCCCGGCATCGATTTCAACAATGTCATGGACCAGGACCATTTTTACGACCCGCCCGACATCCACATCCGGCTTATTGGCATGTTCACGCAACAAGATGGCCATGACCGCCAGATGCCAGGAATGTTCGGCATCGTTCTCGTAGCGGGTTCCATCCATCAGAAGCGTTCGCCGCAAAACCGATTTCAGCTTGTCAATCTCCCGGATGAACCCCAGTTGCTGCGCCAGGCGTGAATTCTTACGGAGGGCGGAATTCACCGGAGCGGCGGAGCCAGGGGCTTCTCCCGCTGTCCGGCCAGCGGAAGGCCCACTCTTCACGAAAGGTATAGTCCTTGCCCGCTCCTCCACCCACGTGATGATCCGGTCACCAACCTCCTGCTTCGGCATCAGGGGAAGGGACAGGGGCAGGGCATCGGAAGTGATCAGCACAACCCGGTTGGTATCCACGTCAAACCCGGCATCCGCCTGGCTGACATCATTGGCGATAATCAGGTCGAGCCCCTTGGAGACAAGCTTGCGGCGGGCCTCGGCCTCGACCTGTTCGGTTTCCGCCGCGAACCCTACAAATACACGGTTTCCCTTGCGGGGTTTGAGGGTCTGCAAAATGTCGGCGGTAGGTTCCAGGCGCAGGTCCGGCTCGCGTTTGAGCTTTTTCAGCTTCTGTCCGGACACCACCGCCGGGCGCCAGTCGGAGACGGCCGCCGCCATCACCAGCACATCGCAGGAATCCAGGTTTCCCGACACCGCCGCCAGCATCTCCGCCGCCGACACCACGGGAATCACCGTGACGCCAACCGGCGCAGCCAGGGCGACCGGGCCGGATACCAGCACGACCTCATGCCCGCGGTTCCGGGCCGCAATGGCAACGGCATACCCCATTTTTCCGGAGGACCGGTTGCTGATGAACCGGACCGGATCCATGAATTCACGTGTGGGCCCGGCTGTGACTAAAATACGCATACGCAGTCCTACCGGGCATCGAATTCGCGGATCTTCTCGCGCACGGTGGCTTCCGCCTCGGTGTAGATTTCCTGAATCATCTCATCGGTGAAGTGATAGACCCTGTCCTCGAAAGGCTGGGACTTGATCCGGTCGAACAGGCGCTGCCGGGCGGCGGCAATGTCCTTCCCGTAGATATGGAACGAATCGGCCTGCCAGTTCAACCGCCCGAGCTTGACGGTCTTACCGGCGCGCCGGGATACCTCGGCGGCGATGACATCGCGGTTGAAGAGGACAAACCCGAACATGTTCATGAAATTGGCGCCCCAGGCATCATTGCTTCGGAACCGGATATTGCAGTTCAGCCACCAGACCCCGTCCTGGTCCTCCAGGATCCGGTACCAGAGGGACTGCAGACACGGCGGATCATAGCAGTCGAGATCCATATTCGGCATCCAGGTGATCATCTGGGCCTGCCGGGTGAAGGGCTGCTTCACCAGCTTGTTAATCACGGCCTCGACCTGGTTGACCTTGAAATAGCCCGCCTCGACGGATTCATAGTCGCGGAGTTCCTTCCAGGCGCCGTACTTGGCAAGGCGTCCGTGATAGGTGTACTCCCAGCGGGTGTCGGCCGTGTCGTTCATGTTCTTGACCCAGTGGTCCTTGGCCCCCTGGAGTTCCATGACATATTCCCGGAGATCCTCGATGCCGCCCGGGAAGGCCTTGTGGATCATGGGCTCGGCCAGTGGATCCATGACCGTGATGTTCATGGTGGAATCAAGACTGGCCGGATCACCGGGCTTGTCGTACTGGGTACGGAAGCGCGTTCCGTTTTCGTGGAGAGCGCACAGCGCCTTTTCATAAGCCTCGGCCAGGGACTGTCCCGTCACATGAAGTACCGGTATATTTTCCATTCAACCCTCTCCTTTATCGGATTGCACAAGATCCACAAAAGCTCGTGCCATTATGGCGGCTCATCCAAAAATGAAAAGCACTTTCCTGTTGCCCGCCATCCCTTCTGAAAGTATCCTGATTGACCATGGATGCCATTCTAAAGCAATCGCTGATCATTATTCCGGCCTTCAACGAGGAAGCCGCCCTGCCCTCCCTGCTGGCGGAGATCCGGCAGGCCGCTCCCGGCGCCGCAATCGCCGTCATCAACGACTGCTCGCTTGACCATACCGCTTCGGTCGCCCGAAAAAACGGGGCCCTCGTTCTCGACCTCCCCTGCAACCTGGGGGTCGGCGGCGCCATCCAGGCCGGGTTTCAATATGCGTTCAAGCAGGGATACCACTATGTCATCCGCTGTGACGGCGACGGCCAGCACCCTCCGTCTGAAATCCCCAAGCTGGTCGAGGCCATGGAGTCAGGCGATGTCGACCTGGTGATCGGTTCCCGTTTCCTGAACGACGACGAGAGCTCCTACAAAAGCACGCGTTTCCGCAGCCTCGGAATCCATGGGCTGGCCTTCCTGCTGACCGCCATTTGCCGGACCCGCGTTACCGACCCGACTTCGGGCTTCCAAATGCTGAACCGGCCACTTCTCGCCTATTTCGCCTATTCGTACCCCCTGGACTATCCCGAACCCGAGTCCCTCGCCCTCCTCCGGCGGCAAGGATACCGGTTCCGCGAGGTCGGAACCCGCTTCCGCGCGCGCGCCACAGGCACTTCCTCCATCAAATCCTGGGGCGCGTTGTATTACCTGTTCAAGGTTGGCCTGGCCCTGATCGTGGACCGGGCCCGCACCGTCAATCCCCGTTACGCCCGCCACAACATCATCAGGGAGGCCTTATGACCGCCACGACCCTCATCATGCCCGTGCTCAGCCTGGGAATGCTGGCCCTGGGAATCCGCATGGTCGCCCAGAAACAAAAGCGCTTCTTCCTGGGGTGGGCCTGGATTGCCATCGGCATCGCCGCCGCCGTCACCGTGTTCAAGCCGGAGCTGATGAAAACCGGGAACCCCGAAGTGATGGCCATGCGGATGCGGATGGCGCTCGGGCTCCTGAGTTTCCTGGTCCTGATGATCACCCTCG
>JBAXRC010000230.1:0-4499 GCA_037131415.1 bacterium
GCCGCTGGAAGCCGTGATGGTGATCTTCTGCTCGCGACCGGTTCCCAGGTCCTTGGCGGACACATGGAGAATTCCGTTCGCATCCACATCAAAGGTGACTTCGATCTGCGGAACCCCGCGGGCCGCAGGCGGAATCCCATCAAGATGGAACCGTCCGATGGACTTATTCTGGTCGGCCATCTTGCGCTCACCCTGGAGAACATGGATCTCAACCGACGGCTGGTTATCGGATGCCGTGCTGAAGATTTCAGTCTTCTTGGTCGGCACGGTGGTATTGCGCTCAATCAGGGCCGTGAAGACACGGCCAAGCGTCTCGATGCCGAGCGACAGGGGCGTCACGTCGAGCAACAGCACATCCTTGACCTCGCCCTTGAGGATGCCGCCCTGAATCGAGGCGCCAACGGCCACGACTTCATCAGGGTTAACCCCCTTATGAGGCTCCTTGTTGTAGAGCTTGCGGACCATGTCCACGACCTTGGGCATGCGGGTCATGCCACCGACCAGAACGACCTCATCCACGGTGGAAAGTCCCGAATCCTTCATGCAATTCCGCACCGGGGCCGCCGTGCGCTCGATCAGGGGATCCACGAGCTGCTCCAGCTTGGCTCTCGACAGGGTTACATTCAGGTGCTTCGGACCCGAGGTATCGCCGCTGATGAACGGCAGGTTGATTTCCGTGCTCTGAGCACTGGAAAGTTCGCACTTGGCCTTTTCCGCGGATTCCTTCAGGCGCTGCATGGCCGGGGCATCCTTGGTCAGGTCAATCCCCTGCTCCCTTTTGAACTCGGACGCCAGCCAGGTCATGATCGTGTGGTCGAAATCATCACCACCGAGGTGAGTGTCCCCGTTCGTGGCCTTCACCTCGAAAACGCCTTCACCAATGTCCAGAACGGAAATATCGAACGTTCCGCCACCCAGATCGTACACCGCGATCTTCTCGTCCTTCTTCTTGTCCAACCCGTACGCCAGCGAGGCGGCGGTGGGCTCGTTGATGATACGCATCACCTCAAGACCGGCGATACGCCCGGCATCCTTGGTCGCCTGGCGCTGGCTGTCGTTGAAATACGCCGGCACCGTGATGACCGCCTGCGTGATTTTCTCACCCAGGTAAGCCTCGGCATCCGCCCTCATCTTCTGGAGGATCATGGATGAAATCTCCGGGGGTGAGTAAACGTTGTCACCCACCTGCACATGCGCATCCCCGTTCTTGGCGCGAATCACCTTGTACGGCACCAGGGAGATCTCGTGGGCCACTTCATCAAATTTGCGCCCCATGAACCGCTTGATGGAGTAAATGGTGTTCTGCGAATTCGTGATGGATTGCCGCTTTGCCGCCTGTCCGACCAAGCGTTCCCCACTCTTGGTGAACGCCACAATCGAGGGCGTGGTCCGCATGCCTTCGGCATTGGGGATCACCACCGGCTCTCCGCCTTCCATAACCGCCATGCACGAATTGGTTGTACCCAAATCTATTCCCAATACTTTTGCCATAACCCAACTCCTTTTCCCGAATACGGAAAGTTCGCCAACGTTATACTCAGAATCGTTTCCCCAAGATATAGCAATGCTTGTGCCAAACCTGAAATCAGAATCACCCAATAATCATCGCAATACACTTGTGATCAATTACTTACAACTCTTTTTAAAAAATAAAATATCACCCTTTACGGCAAAAAGAACGACGAATTGGCGCATGTCACATTTTTTTCATGTGTCGCGCGACAGAATGTCGCACAGGTAAAGGAGGCGTGAGAAGAGGGCTTAGAGTAGCCGCCCCTGCGCCGCGGATGGGGCTATCCCGAAACGCTTGTAGCAGAGGTCCGTAGCCACCCGGCCCTGGGCCGTCCGCTTCAAAAACCCTTCCTGAATCAGGAAGGGCTCATAAACTTCCTCAATCGTGTCGGCCTCCTCGCTCACCGAGACCGCCAGGGAATTCAATCCGACGGGACCACCTGAAAAGCGATGCATAATGGTTTCAAGGATGCGCTTGTCCATTTCATCGAGCCCATCCTCGTCAATATCCAACATGGTGAGCGCCTGTGCGGCCACATCCGCGGTGATCCGCCCGTCTGCCTTGACCTGCGCGAAATCCCGGACGCGGCGAAGCAGGTTATTGCAGATGCGCGGGGTTCCGCGCGAACGGCGTGCGATCTCCCTGGCGCCGCCCTCATCCATATCCACATCCAGGATCCGGGCCGAGCGCTTGATGATATGCTCGAGGTCAGCGGCCTCGTAGTATTCCAACCGGATGGGAATCCCGAACCGTGCGCGGAACGGCGCCGTCAGCAAACCGCTTCGCGTGGTAGCGCCAATCAGGGTGAAATGCTGGAGGTTCAGGCGGACCGACCGGGCATTCGCCCCCTGGTCAATCATGATATCGATCACAAAGTCCTCCATCGCGGAGTAGAGATACTCCTCCACGGAACGCTGCATCCGGTGGATTTCATCGATGAACAGGACATCACCCTTTTCCAGGCTGGTGAGCAATCCCGCCAAGTCGCCCGGCTTGTCGATCACCGGCCCGGAGGTGGACTTGATGTTGACGCCCATTTCCCCTGCCAGAATATAGGCAAGCGTGGTCTTGCCGAGTCCCGGGGGGCCCGACAGGAGCACATGCTCCATCACATCCCCGCGCTTTTTCGCGGCGGCGGTAAAGAGTTCCAGCCGTTCCGACGCCTTCTTCTGCCCCGTGAAATCCCGGAACTTCGTCGGCCGCAACCGGACGTCAAGATCCTTGTCCGGCTTGTTCAGCCCGTCACTGATGAAACGTTCTGTCATAATTGAGCACTGAACTTATCAGAAATCCTTCTCCTTGCGCAACCACATCTCCACCAGATCGGTAATCGCCGAATCCTTCCCGGCCAGGCTAATTATCTTTCCGGCGTCCCGATGGGTGTTATGGCTCGAACAGGGTGATTGACGTAGACGGCAATACGCATTAAATTTCAATCAGTTGGCGGGTCACATGTCCTTGGAACCAACTAAAAAAGGAGAACTATCATGGGTACCGCTGGAAGACAAATCGTCGGCAAGGATGTGGATAAAATCATCGACATGCTCAACAAGCTGTACTGTGACGAATGGCTCGCCTACTACCAGTACTGGCTCGGCGCCAAGGTGGTCAAGGGCCCCATGAAGGATGCCGTTATGGCGGAATTGACCCAGCACGCCACAGACGAACTCCGCCACGCCGGCCTGGACGCCGACCGGATCATCCAACTCGGCGGAACACCGGCACTCAGTCCCGCCGTCTGGCTGAAGCTCACCCATTGCGGATACGATGCTCCCGAGGATCCCTACGTGAAAGTTATCCT
This sequence comes from bacterium, assembly GCA_037131415.1. Classification (GTDB taxonomy): domain Bacteria; phylum Verrucomicrobiota; class Kiritimatiellia; order CAIKKV01; family CAITUY01; genus JAABPW01. The sequence goes on from JBAXRC010000230.1 coordinate 3,315, forward strand.
CGACCAGAACATCAGCGGTGAACAGTGCGCCATCAAGCATTACAATGAGCTGTTGAAGTTCAGCCGGGATCGTGATCCTGTGACCTACAACATGGTCTTGCAGATCCTTCAGGATGAGGTGATGCACGAGGAAGACCTTCAGAACCTCAAGGAGGATATGGTTCTGATGGTGAAACGCGGATTGAAGTAGCGGTCGACCAGTCCTTCAGCAAAACCAGCTTATTGCCTGCCATTTCCTGCAGGTAATTTTTCTATTTTCTTGCATAACCCCTTCTCTTTGTGTCAAATGCATCTCTTTTTCAACGAGAGAAGGAAAGTGAATTTATGCGTTGGACACAGACATTGATACCCACCCTTCGGGAAGCGCCGCAGGATGCCGAGATTACCAGCCACAAACTGATGATGCGGGCCGGACTCATCATGAAGCTCGGCGGCGGACTCTATACTTTCATGCCCGCAGGCTTGAGATCCCTCCGCAAGGTTGAACGGATCGTTCGCGAGGAAATGGATCGGGCTGGCGCCCTGGAAGTCCTGATGCCCGCCCTTCAGCCCCGTGAAATCTGGGAACAGTCCGGCCGTTATGCGGTCCTGCGCGATGCCATGTTCAAGATCAAGGATCGCCAGCAGCGGGATATGGTTCTGGGTCCGACCCACGAGGAGGTCATCACGGATCTTGCCAACCGCCAGATCAACTCCTACCGCCAGCTCCCCAAAACGTTCTACCAGATCCAGACCAAGTTCCGGGATGAGATCCGCCCCCGCTTCGGCCTGATGCGCGCGAAGGAATTTATCATGAAGGACGCCTACAGCTTCGACGTGAGCTGGGAGGCGGCCGATGCCAGCTATCAGGCCATGTATGACGCCTATATCCGCATCTTCAAGCGGTGCGGATTGCGCACCAAGGTGGTCGAGGCGGACACCGGCGCCATCGGCGGCGACTTCTCGCACGAGTTCATGGTGCTCGCGGACTCGGGCGAAGATGGCATTGTTGAATGCGAAACCTGTGCTTACGCGGCTAACCTGGAACGCGCGGAACGGAAAACGCCGACCGGGAAACCGTCCACCACGGACCCATTACCTGCCGTTGTGGCAACCCCGGGCAAACGCACCATCGAGGAAGTCTCCTCTTTCCTGAAGGTGAAACCCTGGGACTTGATCAAGACATTGATCTACATAGCCGACGAC
>JBAXRC010000231.1:0-4498 GCA_037131415.1 bacterium
ATATAATCCCTTGCCGTCTGATTTAGTTCATGACTGAAGTTCCTGTAGGTGAGTGAACCATTGAAGCACTTGGTGAAGCCGTCTTGAAAACGAGGATCTGACGGGAAAGTATAGGTATGCGTATCGATGTCAAGCGGATAGGGAAAACAGAGAGCGAAAAAGGCGCTGTCGACCTGATAGAGTGCCGGAGAAATGGGCGTTTCAGGAGTAAGCGGATGTTGGGCCAGGGCTTTGTAGAACAGGAGCAGGCGAGACAGAAAAGGGGTGGCCGGGGAGGCAGGAGAATGCTTCAGGAGGTCTAAGCCGTCCATGATCCGTATCGCTTCTGCAGGCTTCTCGTAGAGGAGTTGTCCATACACCTTGAGGACGCCGCACACCCAGGCGCGATGGGCGGGCGACTGGCTGGCCAAGAGAGCGAGGATTTCCTCCTGTCCCCGGGCCGGGAAAGAAGCGATGGCGACCATGATGGCGGAATCCGGCTCAAAGGCCGGGTCGCTATTTTGCGTTTTCTTAAATAATCCGGCGATCAGGCCAAGGCCGCTTGATGATTTTGGGTTTACCCCCTTGACGCGTGGCAAGGGCACGGGAAGGAGGTCGTCGGTCAGGAGATTGGCCGCCATTAGGGCCGCGATGAAGTCGGGAGTATGCTCCGTCAAGGTGATCTCTTCTACGCTTTCGATCGTGGAACCTGGAATGGAAAGAGTGGTTAGGGCACCATCCCGCACAAGTGTGAGAAGGGTAACCCGAGGTCGCGAGCGAAGGGTTCTGAAAAGGGTGTATTCCTTGAGGTTTCGCACCCGCTTTCCGTCCACACCAATAATGGCGTCGCCGGCGCGAAGTCCTGCTTTAGCGGCGGCTGTTCCGGGCTGCAAGGAGCCGACCTGGATAAAGAAATCGTCCGGCACTGATCGCGCCACGCTGATGTTATCGAAATAGCCGGCTGGGTTTTGCCGGAGCGAGTCCGATGGGCGATGCGAAAAAGGAAGGCAGGAGGTGAGGGTGATCAATCCCAACAGCAGCATCAAGCACAGTGACACCACGAGAAACGCCCCTTTAGCCGGGTTTTTCTCAATGATTGATGTCATTGCGACCCTCATCCTTTCTTCCTACTCATTGGACGCGCCCCGACAAGCCCCGCTTACTTTCTTTTGATGGACTTGATCATCACCGGCTTGGCAGGCACATCGCGCATACCGTCCACGACCGTCGTCGGCACCGCGGCGATCTTATCAACCACATCCAGACCGGATGTCACCTTGGCAAACACGGCGTAACCGAAATCGCGGGCGCCATTGTTCAGGAAGTCATTGTTCACGACATTGATGAAGAATTGGGACGTGGCGCTGTCGACCACCGATGTGCGCGCCATGGCCAGGGTGCCGCGGTCGTTCTTCAACCCGTTTGTGGCCTCATTCTTGATGGGTGCCTTGGTGGACTTCTGGCTCATGCCCTCCGTGAAGCCGCCCCCCTGGACCATGAAGTTCGGGATCACGCGGTGGAACACCGTGTTGTCATAGAAGCCGGCATCGACATACGCCAGGAAATTGGCCACCGAGATGGGCGCCTTGTCGGCGAACAGCTCAATTTCGATCGCCCCCTCCGAAGTCGTCATGATCACCGTCGTGTTTTCAGCCGCATTTTTCGTCGCCATGGTTGCCTCCTGTTTGTGTGTACATCCCGCGAGAATTGCCGCGGCCAGCATGATTGCCATTCTTTTCATTAGAGTTAATCTCCCCTCCACAAATCGCCGCGCAGGTTATAATAACGCCCCCCGATGGTCAATAACGGGGAGCTCGTCCCAATCATTTTCAATTGCATGGCGTTATCATGAATGACAGTATTGCCTCATGGATTCGTTGACAAAGTTATTCAAGATCGGATTTGGACCCTCCTCTTCACATACAATGGGGCCGGCGTTTGCCGCCCAGGAATTCCGGTTCCGCTATCCCAAGGCCCAGGCCATCAAGGTCTGCCTCTATGGCTCCTTGGCTGAGACCGGCAAGGGCCACCACACCGATCAGGCAATCCAGACGGCCTTGAGCCCCATTCCCGTCGAGTTCGAATGGATCCCCGGAACCGAATTGCCCGAACACCCCAACGGCCTGACCTTCGAGGCCCTGGACGGCTTTCACCACTCCCTGGGTCCTATCGAGACCTTCTACAGCATCGGCGGAGGATCCATCAAGAAACCCGGGGAATCCCTTGGCACCACGCCATCCCAGTCAACCTACCCCTTCAACACCATGCGTGAAATCCTTGCCTGGTGCGAGCAGACCGGCAACCCGATCTGGCACCTTACCCGCCAGCATGAGCCCGAATCCATCTGGCATCATCTCGATGAAGTTTGGAAAATCATGCTTTCCGCCATGAACGATGGATTGGCTGCGGAAGGAATCCTGGAGGGAGGCCTCCGGTTGCAACGCAAGGCCCGATCCTGGTCGCTCAAGGCCAAATGCACCAACACGTTACTCCAACGCACCTCGCGCCTCTCGGCTTACGCCCTGGCGGTGGCCGAGCAGAATGCCGCCGCCGGAGTCATTGTCACAGCCCCTACCTGTGGTGCCGCCGGGGTCCTGCCGGCCACCTTGCGCTATCTACAGGACATTTACGATATTCCCCATATTGAAATCCTGCATGCCTTGGCCACGGCGGGAATCATCGGCAACCTGGTCAAACATAATGCCTCGATCTCCGGAGCCGAAGCCGGCTGCCAGGCCGAGATCGGAACCGCCTGCGGCATGGCCGCGGCCGCCGCAACCCAATTGTTCGGGGGCACGGTCCGCCAGATCGAATATGCCGCCGAGATGGGGCTTGAACATCACCTGGGCCTCACCTGCGATCCGATCAATGGCCTGGTCCAGATCCCCTGTATTGAACGCAACGCCTTTGCCGCCATGCGGGCCGTGGATTGCGCCGAATACGCCAGCCTCTCCGACGGCCAGCACAACATCTCGTTCGACGATGTCGTTGAAACCCTGCGCCAAACGGGCGAAGACATGCACCGCAACTACCGCGAAACCGCACAAGGCGGCCTCGCCAAGGTTTGCTCAAGATGCAACAAGTGCTGAACAGCCATCTCGCCAGCCACCGTCAATCCCCCAGTTTCATCCATAGCCGACCCACAAACCGGTTCTTGTTAACACCGCCAAACACGCGGCTATCCATGCTGACGGCCCGGTTGTCGCCCAGAACAAAATACATATGCTCAGGCAGTTTGAAGGCTTCTGCCCCGATGGCTTTTCCTTCCGTGATGACCCCGGGGCGCAGGTAAGGCTCGGCGACCATCCTGCCGTTGACATACACATGCCCCTGCTTGATTTGCACCACATCGCCGGGCAGGGCGATAATGCGCTTGACCGAATAATCATCGGCAGGGATCATCCGGAACTCAACCATGTCACCCGGCCGGGGATCATGAAACCGGTACACCAGCCGGTTAATCAGGTAGCGGTCCCCGTCCTGCAGGGTCGGCGCCATACTAGCGCCCTCAACCACCCCGACGGTCAGCACAAACCGGCTGATCAGGAAAAAACTCAGGATGGAACCGAACAGCATAACCGCCAGAATGAGAGTCCTCTTCTCGCGCGGCACGGTCCGATAGTCAAAAAGTCTCCTCATGGCCTTCCTCCCTGACCGTTCTCAGACCTTTTCCAGCCTCGCCATCAGCGACTTCAACTCCCGGCGAAACGTCTCCCGGGCAGGCTCGGCCTGTCGCAGCACGGTCCAGGTCTTGTCGAAATCCAGGACATCGATATTGTAAATGTCGGGCTTGATGTAAACATCCGGTGGCGATGCCTTCAGCTTGGCCTCGATCACGGCATTCTGCATGATGTCATAAATCCCCAGGATCGAGCGGAAGACGTTCGGCTTGCTCCTGATCCCGGGCTCCATATATCCCATCAGGTCAATGGCGACCACCGCATCACACTGCGTCAAAACATCATGCGGAACGGGATTCACCCCGGCCCCGTCAATCAGGATGCGGCCATGGAGCCGGGCGGGAGTAAACAAGCCGGGCAGACTCATGCTCGCCCGGATGGCGGACATGAGGTCGCCGGAATCCAGCACCACCTGCTTCCCGGCCCAGAAGTCTGTCGCCACCACTTTCATGGGAATTTGCAGATCCTCGAACCGCGTGACGCGGATTGCTTCCTGAAGCAAGGACATGAAGCGCCCCCCGCTGAACAACCCGTGCCGGCCGAATTCAAAATCCTTGAAGGAAACCCAGCGCGACATGAGCCTTATCGGAAACCGGCTCCCTTTTGAATGTTCCTCAAGCAGATCCCCGACCCAGGCCCTGATGCCCGCCGCCGGCATCCCGGAACTCCGCAAGGCCGTGGCCGCCGACTACTCCCGTCGCACGGGTTTGACGGTCACGCCCGCGCAGGTGGTCGTCTCCAACGGCGCCAAACACTCCCTCCACAACGCCTTCACGAGCCTGCTCGACGAGGGGGACGAGGTGATCGTCCCTGCCCCCTACTGGGTGAGCTATGCGGAG
>JBAXRC010000232.1:0-4487 GCA_037131415.1 bacterium
AAACAGTCATGTTCGGATGCGCACGGGGAGGATAGAATTATGGGCGGCTTCTTTGGCGTGGTGTCTAAGGCGGATTGCGTGAGCGACTTGTTCTACGGGACTGACTATCACTCCCATCTCGGGACCCGGCGTGGCGGACTGGCAAGCCTGGATGAGGCCGGCATTGTGCGGTTTATCCACGACATCACCAATGCCCAGTTCCGCTCCAAGTTCGAGAGCGACATCGGGCGCATGAAGGGGAATTCCGGCATCGGGGTTATCAGCGACACCGAGGACCAGCCCCTCATCATCGGTTCCCATCTGGGCGATTACGCCATCGTCACGGTCGGCGTGATCAAGAACATGGACGAGCTGATCCGCCGCGCCTATGCCAAGCGCTCCACCCATTTCTGCGAGATGAGCGGCATCGGGGTCAACGCCACCGAACTGGTCGCCACCCTCATCAACCAGGAAGCCACCCTGGAGGCCGGTATCCAGGCCGCCCAGAACGTCATCGAGGGGTCCTGCTCCATCCTGCTGCTCACCCGCAAGGGGATTTACGCCGCCCGCGACCGGTTCGGCCGGACCCCGGTCATCCTGGGGCGCAAGGACGGGGCCTGGGCGGTGACCATGGAGACTTGCGCCTTCCCAAACGTGGGTTTCGAGGTGGAGCGTGATCTCGGCCCGGGCGAGATTGTGCGCATCACCGCCGACGGCGTGGAGTCCCTGGTCAAGCCGCAGCCCACGATGCGGATTTGCGCCTTCCTCTACGTGTATTTCGGGTTCCCCGCCTCGTGCTATGAGGGCATCAATGTCGAGGATTGCCGCTACCGTTGCGGCAGGGCGCTGGCGAGGAGGGACACCGTGAAACCGGACCTGGTCGCCGGCGTTCCTGATTCGGGTACAGGCCACGCGCTCGGCTACTCCCACGAGTCGCGCATTCCCTACAAGCGCCCCTTCGCCAAGTACACGCCCACCTGGCCGCGCAGTTTCATGCCGGCCGACCAAACCCAGCGCGCCCTGGTCGCCCGCATGAAGCTCATCCCCATCGGGGCGCTTATCAAGGGGAACAGCCTGCTCTTCTGCGATGATTCCATCGTGCGGGGCACCCAGCTCAAGGATACGGTGCGCCACTTGTTCAGAGCCGGGGCCCGGGAAGTCCACATGCGGCCAGCCTGTCCCCCGCTCCTGTTCCCCTGCAAGTACCTGAACTTCTCGCGGTCGCGAACCGAGCTGGACCTGGCGGGCCGCCGGGCCGTGCAGCAGCTGGAGGGGGATCACACCAAAAATCTCGATCTCTACAAGAATCCCGATACGCCCCAGCATGCCGCCATGGTGGAGGTCATCCGCGAGGAACTGGGGCTGACCACGCTTTCCTACCAGCGGCTCGACGACCTCCTTGACGCCATCGGGCTGCCGCGCGACAAAATCTGCACCCACTGCTGGTCGGGCGAGGAATAAGCCGGGCGCGGCGGGTTGAATCACCCGGGATAGCCATCGAGGGGTGTTTGAATGGAACAGGTGAAAACAATGTCAACGTCAGTGGAAAACAAATCGGGTACGGTCGAGTGGGGGCGCCCCGCCATCGATGTGTCAACATGCACGGCGTGTGGACGCTGCGTCCGCATTTGCCCCTCATTGTGCCTCCGCACGAGGGACGGCAAACCGCATATCAGTCCGAGCGACAAGTTTGGCTGCCTGGCGTGTGGTCATTGCATGGCGGTGTGCCCCACCGGCGCGATTCGCGTGACTGGCCGCGGAATGGCAGGGGAAGACGTTTTGCCGCTGCTACCCCCGTCCGCCCGCGCAACGGCCGACGCCCTGGAAGGGCTTCTCATGGCGAGGCGGAGCACCCGTCACTACGAGAATCTGCCCGTTGAACGGGCGATCATTGACCGTCTTCTGGCCATGTCGTCCACCGCACCCATGGGCTTCCCGCCCTCGCCCGTGGGGGTGGTTGTAATTAACGGGAAAGAGCGGGTCCAGGAACTGGCGCGGGACCTGTCAGCCGTGTTCAGGAAATGGCTTTTCCTCAAGTCACCCGTCGGCTCGGTCGTGCTGCGTCTCATGATGGACAAGCAGGCGGTGGAGTTGATGAGGACTTTCGTCCTGCCGGTCGCGGAGACGATCATCGAGGGACGGAAGGAGAACAAGGATCTGCTCTTCTACGACGCTCCCTGCGTCCTGCTGTTCCACTACCCGATGAAAGACACCATCGACCCAACCATCGCCTGTAGTTTCGCCACCATCGCCGCCGAAGCGCTGGGTTTGGGAAGTTGCATGATCGGGACCGTCGCGCCGGGCCTGCAGGGCAACACGCGGCTGAAGACCAAGTGGGGTGTCCCCCCGAAGCGCTTCCTGTCCATTGCCATGACCCTCGGCTACCCTTCAGTCAAATTCCTTCACGGGATCCGCCGGCAGTTCGCCTCCGTCGAATTCACCTGAAACGACAAACCGGACTTCAGGAAAAAATCTTAAATCAAAACGCGGTCAGGGTAATAAGGAGTACGTCTATGAAAAATACCTTCATCGTGCTGCTGGCCTGCCTGAGTGTCGCCATGCCGGGATTCTCCCGTTCCGGAACGCCTGACTCCCCCACGGGGGCGGCCCCTTCCGCCTGGTCGGCTGCCTTGGCGCTGCAGGATGCGGCGGATGCGCGCCGGCTGACGGAGGCCCAGGCGGATGAGGCCGCCAAACTACTCGATCATGCCGATGTGTTTGTGCAGGCGGTTGCCGAATGGGCCCTGGCGCTCAAGGTGGGGCACGATAACGACCTGGGCGCGGCCGTCTGGCCCAAGCCGGAGAATCCCGCTTGGTTTACCCGCTACATGGCCGTGCCCGCGTCCCGGCGGATCACCTATGATGCCATCCGCCATGCGGTCGCCCGCAAACTCCCTGACGATCCGACCGCGCTGCGCGCTGATATCGCCGACATGGCCCGGCGCGCCGGGACCGTCGCCGGCCGCGCGACCGGTTCGCGACAGCCGGAGGCGGCTTCCGCCCTGGCGGCCCTGAAGGCCGCCCAGGGGAAGGCGGAGGCACCGGCCCTATCCCTCCCCGAGCTTCGTGGCCTCTGGCTGGAGGCCCGGGCCAGCGCCCGGACGGTGGCACTGGCCCAGCCTGAACTCGGGTTCGACAAGATCCTCTGCGTCACCCGGTTCGGCCTGCATCACAAGCCCAACGTCTGCGGGATTCATTACAACTGGGCGTATAAACCCGGGGGCGATCTCTGCGTCCTGTCGGGGTTCAGGAACGGAGCCCCGGCCCTCAAGCCCCTGCTCGACGGCCGCCTCGGACCAGGGCATGTACACGGCATGGACCTGGGGTTCAACGCGGGCCGGATCGCCTTCGGCTGGGCCAACCAACCCGACTGGCCACCGCGTGACGCCAAGGGGAATCGGGTCGATCTGGCCCATCGGCAGAACAACTACGCCTTCGAGCTCTCCAAGCTCACCCAACCGCTCCACCTTTACGAACTCGATCTCAAGGCCGGCTCCATTACCCAGCTGACCCGTCACCACTTTTTCAACGACCTTGAACCGGCGTATCTTCCCGATGGCGGCATCGCCTTCACCTCCGACCGCTCCGCCCATTCCCCGGCCTGCGACGGCTGGGAAAATGACATCACCGACTCCAACCTCTACCGGCTCATGCCCGATCGCAAGACAATCCGCCGCCTGACCAATCAGAAGGATATCGATATGCATCCCCACCTGCTCCGGGACGGGCGGGTCGGGTATCTCCGCTGGGAATACACCGAGCGCGGGTTCATGCCGATCCACTCCTTCTGGGTGGTCAATCCCGATGGTGCCATGGCGGACGCGCTCTACAAGCAGCACCTGACCGATTACGTTTCCGTCCGCGATGTGCGCTCCATTTCCGATTCCGACCAGTTTATCGGGATCGCGGCCGGTCACCATGCCGAGGCGATCGGATCCCTTGTGCGGATCACCCCGGGCAAGGGACTCAACAGTCTCGCGGCCACGGAGGTCATTGCCCTCGGGTCAGGCCCCCAGGAGGGGGGGCTCACCGCTCCCCGTGTCCCGGAGGGAGGAACCCCCGAAACGCCGGGCTATTATCACGCGCCCTACGGGCTTTCCCCGCAGGCCAGCCTGGTCTCGTTCGGGTTTGGCTCGCAGACGCAGGCGCGACATCGCCGCTATGACGCCATCTCCAATTATGCCGGGCTCTACTTCGTGGATGTGTTCGGAAACAAGGAACTCCTCTACCGCGATCCCCTGATGTGCGTGGTGAACGCCCTGCCGCTGGTTCCGCGGGCCAAGCCGGCCGCCATACCGCCCCGCAGCAGCTTCGACAAGAATTTCGCCACCTGCATCGTCATCAATGTGTATGACGGAACGGCGATCAAGCCGGGGGAAATCAAGGCCCTCCGGATCATGGAATCCCTGCCCTGGCCGGTGACCGAGGAGACCGGCGCCCGCTATTATGGCGGGGCGAGTTTCAGCTGGCAGAGGAACCAGGAGAACTGCTGGGGCCCGGTTCGGGTC
>JBAXRC010000233.1:0-4482 GCA_037131415.1 bacterium
ATTCAAGGCCGACTGTCTGCCGTCCTTCAACCGGTTTGACGGGTTGACGTGGTACGCCCTGGCCTTGAGCGGAACCTACCTGCTGATGAAGCCGCGCCGCTGCTCGCGCGGGATTTCCGGGCTGCTCCTGCCGTTTGTCACGGTGATCCTGTTCTTCGGGGTTCCCTCGATGGGGGTTCCGCCCGGGGCGCCGCCGCCGAACCAGGGGATCTGGTTGACCATTCATGTGATCATGGGCTATGCGGCCTATGCCTTTTTCAGCCTGGCCAGCATCAATGCTGTGGCCTATCTCGTGCAGGATCACAACATGAAGAAGAAGAAATTCGGGCCGGTATGGGAGCATCTTCCCTCGCTGGAAACCCTGGATCACCTCATGAGCCGCCTGGTCGGGCTGGCGTTCCTGTTTTTCGTGGTGTCGATCGTGCTCGGGTTCCTGATGGTGCATCAGGCGGGTGATGTTGAGAAATGGTTCACCGATCCCAAGGTGGCCGCGGTGATAGCGGCTGGGATCATGTTGGCCGTGCTGGTGCACATGCGGGCCAATGCGGATCGGCATGGGCGGGGCGTGGCCATCCTGACGGTGGCCGGTCTGGCCTTGGTGTTGTTTGCGTTTATCGGCGTGCCCCTGGTGGCTGAAACCCTGCATTCCTTCCTGCAGATCCGGGCGGGGGTGGGTGGACCATGATGGTCTCCGTACTCGGTATCAGTTTTCATACCGCTCCCGTCGAGTTGAGGGAGCAGGCTTCGGTCCGTCCCGGGCAGATTCCCGCCACGCTCCAGCGGATTCGCGCCGAATTCCCGGCGGCGGAGCTGGTGTTGCTCTCGACCTGCAACCGCACCGAGCTGTATGTGGCGGGCGTGGATGTGGCGCTCCAGAAGGACGCCCTCCTTCAGGTGCTGTTGACGCGGGATGCCAATGCGCATGTGGCGGGGCTCGAGCAGTTCTTTTACATCAAACACGATCTGCAGGCCGTTGAGCACCTGTTTGCCGTGGCGGCCAGCCTCGATGCCATGGTGGTCGGTGAAACCGAGATTCTCGGGCAGGTCAAGCAGGCCCTTGTGCTGGCCGAAGAGGCGGGAACCACCGGGAAGGTGCTGCATCCGCTGTTCCAGCATGCCTTCAAGACCGCGAAACGCGTGCATACGGAAACGGATATCTGTCGCGGACGGGTGTCGGTCAGTTCTCTGGCCGTCGAGTTTGCCGAGAAGATTTTCGAGGATCTCAGTTCCAAGACGGTGATGATTGTCGGGGCGGGTGAGATGGCCGAGCTGGCCCTCAAGAGCCTGATGGACCGTGGCGCGCGGGATGTCCTGGTTCTGAACCGGTCCCTGGAGCGGGGGCAGAACCTGGCTGACCGGTGTGGCGGCCGTGCCCTCCAGTTTGAATTGCTGGATGATTACCTCGCCAAGGCCGATATCGTAATCAGCTCCACCAGCGCGCCCCATATCGTGATCCAGGCCGACTCCATCCGTCGTGCCAGCGAGGTCCGGCGGGGACGCCCGATCCTGCTGATCGATATCGCGGTGCCCCGCGACATCGATCCGGCGGCGAGCGTGATCAAGAATGTCTACGTGTATACCATTGATGATCTGGAGCGAGTGGCGGCCGAGAACCTCGCGAAGCGACAGGATGCGGTCGAGCAGGCGTGGCATCTGGTGCGTCAGGGTACCTCGGAGGTCGCCATGCTTTTTGAAAGCAGTGGGTTGCGGGTACTGCTGCGCCGGTTTGACGAGCATGGCAAGGCGATCTGTGAAACGGCCCTGCAGCGGGCGCTGGCCAAGGAAAAGCTGGCGGCGTTGCCCGAGCCTTCGCGTGAGGAGATCCGGGTGCTGGCCCAGAAGATCGTCAACAAGATGCTCGCGGAACCGCGGGAAGCCTTGAAGCGGGCGGCCCACAACGGCGAGTGGGAGCTGTATGCCCGGGTGGTGAACGACTTGTTCGGGTTTGAGAAGGATGGGGATGGAAAAGATAAGAGCGGGACTGACAGGAAAAAACTATGATTGGAATATCCAAACTTTATTGCGGTACGGTTGAGGCGTCTGATCCGTTGCGGTACGGCCGCCTGGCCAAGGATCTGCCCTCGCATCTGCTCCAGTTCTCCGCCGACAAGAAACCGGTGGTGGTCTGGAATGTGGGGCGCCGGTGCAATCTCCGATGCGTCCACTGCTATTCCCAGTCGCGGGACCAGGACTATCCCAACGAGTTGTCGCACGAGGAGGGGATCCGGTTGCTGGACGATCTCTCCAGTTTCGGCGCGCCGGTGATCCTGTTCTCGGGCGGCGAGCCCCTGATGCGCCCGGATATCTTCGAGTTGATCCGCCATGCCACCGGCAAGAAAATGCGGGCGGTGGTGTCGACGAACGGAACCCTGATCACGCCTGAAATGGCGGGCCGCCTGAAGGAGGCCGGACTTTCCTATGTCGGCATCAGCCTGGACGGGCTGGAGCCGACCAACGACAAGTTCCGCGGGATGAAAGGCGCGTTCCGCCTGGCCCTGGCTGGCGTCCAGAACTGTCTCAAGACCGGGGTGAAGGTCGGGCTCCGCTTCACGGTGACCCGCGAGAACTACAAGGACGTCGGCGGCATCCTCGACCTCGTCGAGCGGGAAGGCATTCCGCGTGTCTGCTTCTATCACCTGGTTTATGCCGGGCGCGGCAGCAAGATGATCCATGACAGCCGCATGTCCCATGAGCAGACGCGCAGCACCGTGGACCTGATCATCGACCGGACCAAGGCGCTTCATGACAAGGGCAAGCCGGTGGAAGTGCTGACCGTGGACAACCACACCGACGGGCCGTACCTGTACCTGCGCCTTCTCAAGGAGGATCCGGCCCGGGCGGAGGACGTGATGAAGCTTCTCAAGATGAATGGCGGCAACAGTAGCGGAACCGGCATCGGTTGCGTGAGCTGGGACGGGTCGGTTCATCCCGACCAGTTCTGGCGCCATTATTCGTTCGGCAACGTCACGAAGCGGCCCTTCAGCGCCATCTGGTCGGACACCTCCGAGCCGCTGATGGGCAAGCTCCGCGAGCGCAAGCGCTACCTCAAGGGGCGGTGCGCCGCCTGCAAGTTCCTGGATATCTGCAACGGCAACTTCCGGGTGCGGGCCGAGGCGGTGACGGGCGATGTCTGGGAAGCCGAGCCGGATTGCTACCTGACCGACAAGGAGATCGGACTCTCATGAAAGACACCCTGCGCCTTGTTTTCTGGGAATTGACCGCGAAGTGCAACCTGAAGTGCTGCCACTGCCGTGCGGAGGCGCAGGATGAGGTTGTGGCCGGAGAACTTTCCACCCGGCAGATCCTGGACGTGGCGCGGTCGATCCGGGAGACCGGTGACCCGATCATGATCCTGACCGGCGGCGAGCCGCTGGTGCGCCAGGATTTCTTCGAGATCGCCCGGGAATGCGTGGGCATGTTCAGCCGGGTCGCCCTTGCGACCAACGGCACCCTGGTGGATGACGCCATGGCGCGCCGGATCGTCGATGTGGGAATCAAGCGCGTCAGCGTCAGCCTGGATGGTGCCACGGCGGCGACCCACGACAAGTTCCGCGGGGTTCCGGGCAGTTTCGAGGCCACGCTCCGCGGCTATGATGCCCTGGCCCGCGCAGGTGCTTCGCTCCAGGTGAACGCTACTGTCGCCAAGCACAATATTGACGAGGTGGAGGCGCTGCTGAACCTGTTGCTTGAACGCAAGGCCGATGCCTTCCATGTGTTCTCCCTGGTGCCGGTCGGGTGTGGTGCCGAGATCAGCGATGATGTCCGCCTTGGCCCCGAGCAGTTGGAGAAATTCCTGCGCTGGCTGTTCGAGAAGTCCATTGAGCTGAAGGACCGGATTCACATCAAGGCCACCTGCGCCCCGCAATATTACCGGATCATGCGCGAGGTTTCCCGCGAGAAGGGACTGCCGCCACCCGGTGCCGGTCACGGCCATGGTCATCCCGGGGGTGGGCAGGGGCATCCAGGCAATGCCAACGGCATGGCGGCGATGACGCGGGGTTGCCTTGCGGGTTCGGCGGTCTGTTTCATTTCGCGGACCGGCGACGTTCAGCCCTGCGGCTACCTTGACGTGCAGGTCGGGAACGTCCTCCAGAAGAATTTCGGCGACATCTGGCGTGATTCCGAGGTGTTCAATGCCTTGCGTGATCCCGACCGGCTCAAGGGCAAATGTGGCTCCTGCGGCTATCGTGTTGTCTGTGAAGGCTGCCGCGCCCGTGCCTATGCCGCCACCGAGGACTTCCTCTCCGAGGATCCCGACTGTTTTTATCAGCCAATTTCTTCGTAAGCCATTTCTGTTCAGGCGGGGCGTCCCCGTGGCCTTGTGCCACGGGTCGCGAAAATGTTTGGTTCCCGCCACGCAAGGTGGCGGGGCACCCCTATAACTGACCCATTACCTTTACCCGTTAGGGGTCAGTTACGGGGGGGGCGGCGTCCCCGTGGCCTTGTGCCACGGGTCGCGAAAATGTTTGGTTCCCGCCACGC
>JBAXRC010000234.1:0-4463 GCA_037131415.1 bacterium
GCGCTCTGCCTGGTGCTGGCACTCGCCCTGCTCGGCCTTGGCGTCAAGGCCTGGCATTCCCGCCCCGCCTCCCTGAAACCCGCGACGCAACTGGACAAATGAACCTTTACCTCATGCGACATGCCCATGCCCTGGATATCGGCGAGGGAGGGATCCGGCGTGACTTCGACAGGCCGCTGTCAGGAAAAGGACAGGACATCACCCGCGAAGTGGCCTCAGCCCTGAAAACCATCGGCATCAAGCTGGACTTCATCGGCACCAGCCCCTTGCTGCGCGCCCGTCAGACGGCGGAGATTGTGGCCTCTGAACTGGGCGGCATTCCGGTGGATCGCTGCCCCATGATGGCGCCCAACGGCTCCTTCAGCGAGTTGATTCAATGGCTGCGCCGATGCGGTTTCGAATCCGTCATGCTGGTGGGCCATATGCCCGATCTGGCTGACCTGGCCTCCACCCTGATCTGCGGACAAACCACGGCCGGGCTGATTTTCAAGAAAGCGGCCGTGTGCCGCATCGCCTTCGACACCCAGCCAGCCGCCGGGAAGGGCGCCCTTGAATGGCTCCTGCCGCCGGCCATCATGACCAGGCTGGATTAACGACCGACCTGAATCCGGAAATACCGCTGGGCGTCGCCCGGGGGAATCGCATTGGTGGCGGACAGGATTCCATCCACAGCCGGGCGCAGGTTGGTTGTCCACACCGAGAATCCATCCATCAGATTGGTTGCGGTGTATACTGAATACCGGCGTCCCGCCAGTCCATCCCAGTCAAAGATAAGTCCCCTTACCGGATCGATATCCATGCCTTGGATCCTGAACACCGATTGGTCGTTGGTGGGATTCGTCCCAGCTAGCCATTCCTCAAAATTGCTGCGCCCATCATGGTCGTAGTCGTTGGTTCCTCCACCGCTGTTGCCCGTCGGCCAATAGGTTGTCGCCCACGTATCCGCCAGGCCATTGGTATCGGCGTCCGCCAGCACGGAAATAACGCAGGACGTCTCCCCGCGTGTGGCAAAGGGATCAAAGGCCATCAGGCGCACGGCGGGCGTCCCCGCCGGCAGGGTGGAATTGCTGATGGACGAACCGGTTCCCAGATAGCCGACCAGGTCGGACCACCAGACCAATTTGCAGTCGCTCCCCTCCGGATCCATCCCCACCCCGCTGAAGGGAATACTTTCCCATTGCAAATACGGGGTAATGGACCGCGGCTCAACGGCCACCGCCACCGGCCGCTCATTGGTCAGCGCCACCACTTCATTGGAGGATAACGCCCGGCTATAGATCCGGACGTCATCAAGTTTCCCCTTGAAAAGTCGACTGGTGGCAGCAGGATCCCACTTCGCCCCAAGATAGACGTCCTTTCCCGGATTGATGCTGCTACCACCCAGGAACACATTATTGGTCTTCAATTGTCCATCGAGATACACCTTTGCCCCCACACCACCCTTAACCGTCAGTGTATAGAGGTGCCAGAGGTCGTCGGGAAAGCCTGTGAGAGGCACGTCCATACTGAAAAGCGTGTCAATATCGGCAGGATCATCCGCGTCCAGGACACTTGTCCGAAGGAGATTCGGGGTGGCATGACCGGTTTCCGAAACGTAAACAGTGACATTATTGACGGTCTGCGGATCCCCGTGACACAGAAGATACTGGAACCCGTCTCCGGAATTATCACTGCAACGGAACCAGAAGGACACGGTCAACTCAGGGCCATAACTGAAATCGGGAACGCGAACCTGATCGTTTATTCCATCGAAGGAAACTCCTCCGGTGAAGCGCCCCGTGGTCCACGCGGCACCATTTTCCAGAACCCCGGGGTGCCCCATGCCACTGCTATCTGCCGCGGAAACCCCGGCACCCTCATCCAGCTTCAACCACAGGGCCACAGCGGACTGCCAGGTGAAATTGGAGGTAACCGGGGAACCCATCTTGTTTCCGGCGTCATCCTTCACATTTTGAACGGTGACGGAGTAACTGCCATTGGTCAGATTGCCGACACCCAACAACACCTTCATTCCGGAGGCCAGCGCGGCATACGTTGGGACCGAGGCGGATAGGGTGTAGTTCGTCCGTTCTTCCGCCGAAATGACATCCAGCGGTTCGTTAAAGATGATCTGCACCGTATTGCTGTCCAGCGCCAGTGCCTGAACCACACAGGGCGGCGTATGGTCATCACTCGGGTCGTATAAAATCATGACCGTGGCACTCGCCGGTGTCCCGATTGTCGTTCCGGCAATGGAGTTCGAGAGGCACACAGAAAAATACTGGTCGGGTTGATCCATGCTGTCATTCAGGATCGTGACCTGAACCGTCCCGGTTGTCTGTCCGGCGGAAAACGACAGCACGCCGTTGGTGGTGACATAATCGGTTCCGGCCGCTGCCGTGTCAGTCCTTGTGTAAAACGAAACCGAGGTGGCGGAGTTTGTCAGTTGCGACCTCAGCACCGTCAATCTCACCACCCCCGATGTTTCCGACACCACGGCAGCAAGTTGCGCCATGGAGAACATGGACCCCAGAATACCTGATAGATTGCAGGTCATGCTCAAGCCGTCGGCGGAAATCGTATCGAGACTCACATCCGAGGCCGATCCGTCATAACGCGCGGAATTGGGGGTTGAAACCGGGGTGAACGAGGCTCCTGCACGGTAATAATCAGCTGCTTCAGCCCTATAACCAGCTTCAATATGCTCCGCGCCATCGGCTTCCATAAGGCGCAGCAGTTTGTGGTCCGTGGTGGAATTGTCATAGAGGAAGTCCCACCCTGAATTATCCAGCCGGGCATCCACATGCCAGACTAACATCCCATCGGAAGGCATATAGTAGTCATCATTATTGACACGATAGCGGTTCTGAACCATGAAATATTCAGCGAACGGGGTGCCGTTGGTGTAGAGATTCATCACGAGGGCAGCATCGGGATATTGCCCTGTGGCCCGGAGAATCTGCCCCGCCACCGCGTTCGTCACCACAATCGGAGACAGCCACTCCATCATGAACTTACTGAAGGCATTGTGGTCACCGTAGTTGCCATCCATCATGTCAAGGGTGCCTACCCCGCCCGCCGGCCCAACGGATTCCTTATAATCATAATAATCGGGAAGTCCCAGGGCGTGACCGGTCTCATGGATAATTACTCCGGGATCATATTCCGAACTTCCTGTATATTCGGGATTGGATTCCCACTGCCAGGAGAATGAACTAAACTGAACATCATCCAACCTCAGATCCGATTCCAGCGCCCACTGATATCCCCACCAGAATCCGCTCCAACCAGTATCCGGCCCCGACCAGAGGACAGCTAAGTAATCGATTTTCCCGTCTCTGTTATTATCAAATTCCTGATAATTCACCGTTCCATCAAAATATTCGGCAACTTCCTTGATGATGGCATAATTCGCCGCGTTCCCCTCGCCATAGGTAGCGGTATACCAATCCCGGTTGTGGAGCATCTGATACCAGCCTAGTGCCATTCCCTGTATCTGCAGCAACCCATAGGAGGAACGCTCATAGTACTTCGTCAGACTTTCCAGGGGAAAATCAGCAGGCAATCCTGCCCCAAACAGTTTATTCGTTACCAGCTCATAGCGATTCACATGGGGATAATCAGGAAAATCTATCATGAAAACCAACATCTTATTGGTTCCCGTCGTCGGCATCCCCTCCCATGCTGGGGGTACTTCAGCCACACCAGGGCCCTTGACCCCGGACAGTTTCTTCATTTTCCAGGCAGCGCGCCGGGCAACATCGGGCCGGACACGGTAGTTTCCTAATTGCCGAGCTCGCTCCAACCTTTGAGTCAGCGTGCCATCCGCCTTGTAGGCCTCCAGCATGCCGGGCCGCGGGCGTTCCAATCCAAGGACAACAGAGGTGGCGACACCCCAGATGATGAAGGCCCGATGAAGAATTGAGTGATTATTCACGCTTAGAACCGAAAGGACACGCCCACCGAAATGACGGGATAATACTTGTAGGCATTGGCATCGTCCTGGATATCCTCAACCTCCCGAGCCAGGGCCTCATCCACATACGACTGGATCGCGGGATCGGAAGCCGTCGCCTTGGCGGACACCGTCGGCGAGCCTTGGAACATCACGCCGAAATCGCAGGAAAAATGCCAGCGCCCGTCGGCACCCACCGCATTTCCATACCCGATTCCGACATACGGAGCCAGTTCCGCAAAAGTCACCTCGCCGCTCAGGTCGTTCAGGGAATAGTGCTGACCATCCAGGGTCACGTCCTTAGTCAAATCCGCCTTCAACTTGAACTTGTTCTTATTGAGCAGGCCGCCGCCGGTGAGACGAAAGCGGCCGCCAAAGGGATGAAGATCCACCAGGCCGCCATAGCTAAGCCAATTCAGATCGGTTGTGATTTCGCCATCATCCGTGGATTTGGACGGCTTCAGGTTCATTCCGTTGACCCCAAGCCGGAATCCCAGGTAGTCGCCTGCACCCACCGTGGCTTCAAGCC